>NZ_JCACKO010000057.1:0-31565 GCF_059505445.1 Brasilonema angustatum
TCCGCGCTTGGATGGCTCCTGCTGATCAACCTCACGAAAAATTTGTATTCCCTGAAGAGGTACTACCACGTGGTAACGCTCTCTAATAATAGATCAATCGCTTTCGGTGGTGGTCGTGACCAAGATTCCACCGGGTTTGCTTGGTGGGCTGGTAATGCCCGTCTCATTAACCTCTCCGGTAAACTCCTGGGTGCTCACGTTGCCCATGCTGGCTTAATTGTATTTTGGGCTGGAGCGATGACTTTGTTTGAAGTCGCTCACTTCATTCCCGAAAAACCCATATATGAGCAAGGCAGCATCCTGATACCTCACCTTGCTACCTTGGGATGGGGTGTAGGTCCTGGTGGTGAAATTATTAACACCTATCCCTACTTTGTGATCGGTGTACTGCACCTTATCTCCTCAGCTGTACTCGGTTTTGGCGGTATTTATCACGCCATCCGTGGTCCAGAAACCTTAGAAGAGTATTCCTCTTTCTTTGGTTACGACTGGAAAGATAAGAACAAGATGACCACCATCATCGGTTTCCACCTGATCATTTTGGGATCTGGTGCTTTACTGTTGGTACTGAAGGCAATGTTCTTCGGCGGTGTCTACGATACTTGGGCACCTGGCGGTGGTGATGTTCGCGTCATTAGCAACCCAACACTAAACCCAGCGGTCATCTTCGGTTATTTGGTGAGTTCTCCATTCGGCGGAGAAGGCTGGCTCGTAGGCGTCGATAACATGGAAGATGTCATCGGCGGTCACATTTGGGTGGCTCTCATCTGTATTTTTGGTGGTATTTTCCACATCCTTACCAAGCCTTTTGCTTGGGCACGTCGTGCTTTAATCTGGTCAGGTGAGGCTTATCTCTCCTACAGTTTGGCAGCTGTATCTCTGATGGCGTTTATAGCTTCTTGCTTCGTCTGGTTCAACAACACTGCCTACCCCAGTGAATTTTATGGACCAACAAACGCTGAAGCATCTCAAGCTCAGTCTTTCATCTTCTTAGTGCGTGACCAAAAACTGGGAGCTAACGTTGCTTCTGCTCAAGGTCCTACTGGTCTAGGTAAATATCTGATGCGCTCTCCTAGTGGTGAAATCATCTTCGGTGGTGAAACCATGCGCTTCTGGGATTTCCGTGGTCCTTGGCTTGAGCCTCTGCGCGGTCCCAATGGTCTTGACTTGGATAAAGTAAAGAACGACGTTCAGCCTTGGCAAATTCGTCGTGCATCTGAGTACATGACCCATGCTCCCAACGGTTCAATTAACTCTGTGGGTGGCGTGATTACGGAGCCTAACTCCTTCAACTACGTGAATCCCCGTGCTTGGTTGGCGACTTCTCACTTCGTGTTAGCTTTCTTCTTCCTCATCGGTCACTGGTGGCACGCTGGTCGTGCTCGTGCAGCGGCTGGTGGTTTTGAGAAGGGAATTAACCGCGAAACTGAGCCAGTGATGTTCATGAACGAACTCGACTAACAGATTTGTTTTATCACTGACAATCACTTACTTGAAAAGCTCCTGTATCAAAGTGGGGGCTTTTTTTTAACGCAGTTCGACGGAATTCAAGAGTCCGCCATGCGGCAGGGCTGTTTCATTCCCTGTTAATTACATGGTCTTGGTCTCTGCTGAGTGGACCATATCCGGCGACTGGTGCGATAAGCTTGCACAAAAGATGCCGTGGCACCGCTGGCTACCAGACTAACGTTCCCGATTACTGTAATCTGTGCTGCCAATTCCGTGGTGATTATCTCGATAATCGTATTTGCACTGACACCTTGGACAAGTTTGCAACCCGTCGCCTTGGCGATTCTTGTGCCTTGTCCGGGTGTGTCCCCTGGCTCTCCGCATTTAGACCTAAAAGCGTTGGAGGAGTTTCTGGGTTCGTCGTCGAGTCCTGCTGGAGCACGATAGTTGGTGTTCATGCTCAGTGCTAACACCTTGATCTTCTCGGCGACTAGCTTGGCGGTGACCGATGCCTCGGTGATGTTGTAGGAGAGGTTGGAAATTGCCTTGCAGACTGAGTCGTGACCGGCGGCGTCGCCAAACCAAACAATACTTGGCATCACCACGCCAACCGATCTTGCCACCGGGTGGTTCGGCTACCTGATCGAGTCCATAGAATTGGGCTTCTGGAGTGTCCTGGCCGGGAGAGGTCATCCAAGAATCTATCGCTTTGGCTTGGGTAATATTGGCTACTCAAGCTACATTGGTGCTTGAATGCGTAGGGATGTTCGTCCGTAACCGGAGCCGGAAAGTCTTTGTAGTCACCAACCCCGAACCAGACATCAGACCCTAGCCCCTGGATTCTGGTCATCACATCCACGATGCCACTCTTGACGGCGGCGATCGCTGGTTTCATGCTACCAGTCGTGTCCGCGAGAAAATAGACATCCACTTTTGGCACTACCCCAAATTTCGGGATAGTGACTTTCACCACTTCGGCTAACGTTTGATCTATGGACAGAGTGAGATCGTTCGTTGCAGGTGAAACCTGAATCGGAATACTCATTAACTTGAACAACTCCTTTGAACAAAAAGTTTTGCCTTCAAAAGGCACAATTCCCAAAGGTGTGATCTCAATTAGACTCCTAGGACTTACGCATTAACAAAAAGCTGTCTGTGTTAATTCGACACAAGCTTCTACTAGAGGTGTTTAAGGATGTGTTGCCTTACTCCTAGGAGATTTACATACTAAATAATAGATGTACAAAGTGAGGATATTGTGAAGATTATGTCAAGTTTCTCAATGTAAATGTGCTAAAGAGAGCAGTTTTCTTAATACATAGTGTTTATTAGGCTGATGATTAAAAGACTAGTTTCCGCCTAAAAAAGATCTCAAATGCGTTCTAGAAACCCAAACTAAATAGTCTTAAACTCGCCAATCAAACTCATTACTACTAGGAGCGAGGCTAATTAACTCTTCAATATTGCGTTGCATCGTGTTGCAAATCACATCTAACGGTAGATCACTGGGATCGTGCCCGAAAGGCTCTTCGATTTCCGAGCCAATTTCTTCAATACTCAATAAAATGAAACTGATAAAAGCCGTAACAAGACCAGTCCACCAATGTAAATCACTAACTATTTCAAGAGGCAATATTATACAGAAAACCAATAATAATTGTTTGAGTACGATACTATATACCAAGGGCATTGGAGTTTTTAAAATGCGTTCACAGCCACCCAAAATATCTACTAACTCATTCACCAAGTTATGTAAGGCAGTCAACTGAAAAATATCTAGACAATTACGTTCGTACTGATACTGCAAATAATCTCTAATCCATAAGGAAATTTGTAAAGGAGGATGATGAGTATCTTTAAGTTTTAAATACTGCTTTTCGGACATTAACGATGCTAACTGCTCGTCCACAGGCTCTGCTCTTAGATGTAACTTCATCGCGACAGCGAAAGCAACTAGTAACCGAATTGTTGCCTCTTTTTTAACTTTATCTTTCGGTGATTGCTCTTTAACTGTTACGTAAATTCCTTGACCCAAGTTACGAACTGCATTAACTAAAGAACCCCACAGTTTACGACCTTCCCAAAACCGCTCATGCGCTGTGTTTGTCCGGAAAACCAATAGTAAAGTAAAGCCAATATTGAAAGCAAAGATAGCATTGGTAAGGACACCACTCTGATTTCTTAATCCAACGAATAATTTAAAATAATCAAAGAATAATGATATCACAAAACCATACAAGCCAATACAGATGACCCAAGGAAGAATGGTTGGAATAACTGATCTTTCTAATCGGATAATGACCTGAAAAAAATTTAGTTTTTTGCCCTTGTATAGATGATACTTTCCTGATAAGGAATTATCTGCGTTTGTGATAAAATGTTTCAAAAATTTTGGTATTTTAGTAGGATTGAAACGGCTCATCTTTGAAAGCTCCAATAATTGAATATAGAAAATGACAATAAAATGAGGGCAAAATATTAATTAACATAAGTTGCTAGTTAGTCCCTATAAACGGTATATAAGTCATATCATACTAAAACTCCCTTTCTAGTATTACTAAATACTCTTTTTTAAGACATGTCACTTCAATTCAGGCGTTTTTTGATAACTAGCAACTTGGGTTAATTAGTGTCTATTTACATACATTTTGATGTATGATTTTGCCTGATGATCAAGTAATATCGCCGCCACACACATCATCTTCAAAAAAACTTATTTAGTCGTCACTCTTACGTTATATCTTTCTGGTTAAATTAAGAAGACACACAGATCGCAAAAACAGATCGCAAAAAACCCGAGACTGAAAATCTAACAGTCTCCAAATCAGACCAATCGCAGCTATAATGCAAACAACCAACTATTTGCGGTCTGAATCAACTTTTGGAAACTCCTGAATAATTTGATAAATACTCAATTTAGCCGCTAAAAACCCAGTACGAGACTTAGTGGAATTTTGGTATATTTAATTCTCGACTTAGCTTGTAGCAATAGATTGCACTCCTACCTACGGATGATTAGAAGCTACTGTCATTAAACCTAGCGATAACCGTATTTTGCGATTAAGAGTCGGCTGTTAGCTTGATTTTTCTAATCCAAAATCCGTCTTGAAAAGCTTTGAGTCTCCTCTGGAGACGCTGCGCGAACGGAGGAAACCTCGGCTCAAACTTTTCGCAAAAGATAAAATTGGTATAGTCTAGACTCAACCTAATCCAGTGTCAAAGAACCTGCAAGAAACTCACTTAAACCGTGCGCGTGCTAGTCTAAGCCTTGCGCTGTCTTGGTATGGAAATCTTCGCAAACCGGGACAGTCGTCATCAAACTCACAATTAGCAGGTTTGGTCAAACCAGAATTGGAGCTTTTGACCTCAACACTTAACAAACTAGACTATAACCTGGTTCGTATTGCTGTTTTTGGTTTGGTGAGTCGTGGTAAGTCAGCGGTGTTGAATGCTTTACTAGGACAAAAGATTTTACAAACTGGTCCTCTTAACGGTGTGACTCAGTACCCCCGTTCTGTACGCTGGAATCCTGGTGGTAAGGTGCAGGTGGAGTTAATTGATACACCAGGCTTAGATGAAATTGAGGGTGAATCTCGGGCACAAATGGCACGAGAAGTCGTGCTTCAGGCAGATTTAATTCTTTTTGTCGTATCTGGTGATATCACTCGCACTGAGTATCAGATGCTGTGTGAATTGCGTCAGGCACAAAAACCTTTAATTTTAGTGTTCAACAAGATAGACCTTTACCCAGATACAGACAAAACAACAATTTACAATAATTTACAACACTTGGGTGCAGGAAATCCCCAAGGAAAACCCTTAAAACCTGATGAAATTGTCATGGTGGCGGCGGAACCTGCACCAATGGAAGTGCGGGTTGAATGGTCTGATGGTAAAGTCGCACATGAATGGGAGACTCCACCACCACAAATAGACGAATTAAAAGAAACAATTCTTAAAATTCTCAATCGTGAAGGGCGATCGCTCCTGGCTTTAAACGCACTCATTCAAGCACGAGATGCACAAGAGGCGATCGCCCAAAAAACCATCGACTTTCGCCAACAACAAGCAGAAGACCTGATTTGGCAATTTACCAAATACAAAGCTTTGGCAGTAGGGCTAAATCCCATCCCCTTGTTAGATATTCTCGGCGGAACAGTTGCCGATTTAGCTTTGATTCGCTCACTAGCACGCTTGTACGGCTTACCAATGACTGGGTACGAAGCAGGGAATTTTTTAAAAACGATTTTATTAAGTTCTGGTGGCTTACTGTTAGGAGAACTAGGCAGCAGTTTCCTGTTAGGTTTGGGTAAGAGTACAGCTGCAATTGCTTCTGGAGAAAACCCAATAAATATCACTGCTTATGCGGGAACTGCAGCCACACAAGCTGGTATCGCAGGCTACGGAGCATATACTGTGGGAAAAGCGGCACAAGTCTATCTAGAAAAAGGCTGTTCTTGGGGACAATTGGGAGCGAGTACAGTTATTAAAGAAATCTTAGCTGAAGTGGAACCAAATACGATTTTGTATCGTTTGCGGCAAGAGTTAGGGGGATTTTTGGGGTAATACCATTTAGGATTTTAGATTTTAGATTTTAGATTTTGGAGCCAGCGCTGGACTCACCGTAAGGCGTGGCGGCGCACCCGTTGGGTAGCAACCGGCGTACCAAGAACGCCAAGAGGTTATTTGTCTCGAAGTTCAGATGCTGCAGATTGAGTCATTTGTTGCAGGACTTCTAAATCAGGCGGTGGGGTTTCACTCTCCATTCCCAACCACAATAGATACTCGATATTTCCAGCAGGACCAGTAATAGGTGACCAAGTCAAACCTTTATACTTCGATCCTAATTCACCAGCCGCTTGCAACACCTGAAAAATTGCCTCGGCTTGGTCTTTAGAATCACGCACAACCCCTTTTTTACCAACGCGGTTTTTTCCCACTTCAAATTGGGGTTTCACTAACAATACAGCCTCCCGAGGAGATTGCAGCAGCTGCCATAAAGCAGGCAAAATCTTGGTTAAGGAAATAAACGACACATCCACCACCGCCAAATCAGCCAGTTCAGCGTCACCATACAACTCTTTTGGCGTCAAATACCGTAAATTGGTGCGTTCCTTCAAAATCACGCGAGAATCATTTCGTAAACGCCAGTCAACTTGTCCATAACCAACGTCAACCCCATAAACCAGCTTTGCCCCAGCTTGCAGCAAACAATCACTGAAGCCACCTGTGGAGATACCACCATCAAAACAAATACGCCCTTCCACAGGAATTGCAAACACATCAATTGCTTTGGCTAACTTTTCTCCTCCTCGGGAAACAAAGCGCGATCGCTCTTTAATTTGAATTTGAGCCGCAATATCAACTTCCGTACCTGGCTTGTCAATTATCTGACCATCAACCGTGACTTCTCCCGCTTGGATAAAGCGTTGTGCTAAGGCGCGAGACGAACTTAA
The DNA here is from genome assembly GCF_059505445.1 of Brasilonema angustatum. Classification (NCBI taxonomy): domain Bacteria; kingdom Bacillati; phylum Cyanobacteriota; class Cyanophyceae; order Nostocales; family Scytonemataceae; genus Brasilonema; species Brasilonema angustatum. The sequence goes on from NZ_JCACKO010000057.1 coordinate 6,906, forward strand.
ATTGAGTTCTACTAATAGAGTGTCGAGTCGTTTTTTTACCAATTATCTTTATCTACTGTGGTGTTATTAAATTTAAAGCACTATTTATAATTTTTTCTCGATCAACCAGTTGTTCTAATTCTTCTGGTTGATAACGTCCCTCTTCTACTTCGAGGGTTGCCTCATCGATAGCATTTAAGTACGCTTCTTGTAGGGTTTCCACCAATTCTTCTGAAGATAAGTAATAACCCCCAGCTTTACGACGCTTATTCTCTCTCTGAATTTCCCGAACTGAATTACGAATAGAGACATCCCAAGAGCGAGTTGTGCGATTTTCGGCTTGCTGTTTAATCAGATGTAATAGCAGAATTATGGCGTAGCTACGAATTGTCTTGATTATATCGTTACGGCTCATCTCTTCTAATTCTTCAACGATGACCAACGCTCCTGGTACATCACCTTTGAGCAACAAATCTTTTAACTCTAGTAATTCTTCCATAACCAGCGCCTCAATCGTTGGCACTTTCTATTGTGGCGAATTTTCAGCTTTAGTGCGGTATGCATCGCGAAGTTAGAAAAAAGCGAGTTACCTCAGGGAAACTCGCCTGATTTTAAAACTGACAGAGCAATTTCAATCAATGAACAGTGAGTCCAGTGCTGCAGGAGGGTTTCCCGACAGAGGCATCTGGCGAACCCGAAGGGTTAACAGTGAACAGTTATCAAGCAACTGATAACTGATAACTGTTAAACATCTGTTTCGCTAAACTCTTCAGTCATGTAGTCAAATGGCTCATCGATAAAGGAAGTATCTGTCACACCTGCTCCAGCCGCTTGCTCTTTCGCAATCTCCTTCATAATCTGGATACCACGAACTGTTGGACCAATTGGCACTCCCAAAGAATTGTAAGTTTCCCGTAGCCCTTGCAGCACCCGTTCATCTAGGACATCCATACTGCCAGCAACAAGAGCATAGCTAGCATAGCGTAGGTAGTAGTCCATATCGCGCAGACAAGCCGCATAACGACGAGTGGTGTAGGCATTTCCACCTGGGCGAATCAACTCTGGCAGTTCATCAAATAGTCGAGAACCAGCCTGCTTGACAATTATCGCCGCATTTGAATTGATAGCCGCTGCTGCTTGTACACGTGCCGTTCCGCTTTCAAAGTAGGACTTGAGGCTGTCAATGGCATTCCGATCGAAATACCGACCTGCAACGTCATAATTCTTAATTAAGCCAGTTACTGCATCCCGCATTTCTTTTTCTCCTAATTAATCCTTTCTATGGTTTGATATTAATTTGACTGCTTTTAGCAAGCTTTTATGCTTCTTGTAAAAAAAGCCTCAGCACAAAAACAATCTATAGCGCTAATTATGGATTCTATGCCAAAGTTGACCCCTGCGAGATCAACTGTCTACTTTTGTGAAACTAGTTAAGGAAAGGTTAAATATAATCTTTTAACTTCATGTTATGTTACAAAAGATACAAAATCATCCAAATTTAAATCTCTACGATATTGCAGGTGGCTCATGGATGTGGATTTACAAGCGGGGTCAACATGCTTTGAACACTCTAGTCTTACTATTAGAAAATCGGCAGATTAAGGAGTAACCATGACAACCCCACAAGAAGTCCTGAAACAGATTCAGGACAATAACATTCAGATGATTGATCTGAAATTCATCGATACCCCAGGAATTTGGCAGCATTTGACGGTTTATCACAACCAAATCGATGAGAGTTCTTTTACAGAGGGCGTACCTTTCGACGGTTCTAGTATCCGGGGTTGGAAAACCATCAATGAATCAGACATGTCGATGGTACTCGATCCAAACACTGCCTGGATCGACCCTTTCATGCAAGAACCAACTCTGAGCATCATTTGTAGCATTAAGGAACCACGGACAGGTGAGTGGTACAGCCGTTGTCCTCGTGTTATTGCCCAGAAAGCAATAGATTACTTAGTTTCCACTGGTCTTGGTGATACAGCGTTCTTTGGTCCGGAAGCCGAGTTTTTCATTTTTGATGATGTCCGCTTCGACCAAACCGCGCACCAAGGCTACTACTACGTAGACTCAGTTGAAGGTCGTTGGAATTCTGGCAGAGAAGAAGGTCCTAACCTGGGTTACAAACCTCCCTTCAAACAGGGTTACTTCCCAGTTCCCCCTACAGATACTTTCCAAGATATCCGTACAGAAATGCTGCTGACAATGGCAAAGTGCGGAGTACCAATTGAAAAGCAGCACCACGAAGTTGCCACTGGTGGACAGTGCGAATTGGGCTTCCGCTTTGGTAAGATGATTGAAGCCGCGGACTGGCTGATGACTTATAAATATGTCATCAAGAACGTAGCCAAGAAGTATGGCAAGACCGTCACCTTTATGCCTAAGCCAATTTTTGGCGATAACGGTTCTGGAATGCACACTCACCAGTCCATTTGGAAAGATGGTCAACCGCTGTTTGCTGGAGATAAATACGCTGGCTTGAGCGAAATGGCATTGCACTACATTGGCGGTATCCTCAAGCATGCACCAGCATTGTTGGCACTTACTAACCCCACAACCAACTCTTACAAGCGCTTGGTACCCGGTTATGAAGCACCCGTAAATTTGGCTTACTCCCAAGGTAACCGTTCTGCTTCTATCCGCATTCCTTTGTCTGGTACTAACCCCAAAGCCAAGCGTTTAGAGTTCCGTTGTCCTGATGCGACTTCTAACCCCTACCTGGCATTTGCTGCAATGCTGTGCGCTGGGATAGATGGGATTAAGAACAAAATCGACCCAGGTGAACCTCTGGATAAGAATATTTATGAACTTTCTCCTGAAGAACTAGCGAAAGTTCCTTCAACTCCGGGTTCTTTGGAACTAGCATTGGAAGCACTGGAGAAAGACCACGCTTTCTTAACAGAATCAGGCGTGTTCACCGAAGACTTCCTTCAAACTTGGATTTCTTACAAGTTAGATAATGAAGTTAACCCCATGCGGTTACGTCCTCATCCCTACGAATTTGCCCTCTATTACGATGTTTAATTCCTGACTTCCAGAACGCACTCTTCGGCTTAAGCCAAGGGTGTAAACGGTCTTTTAGCGCTATTTGAGCGCAGAAATCACATAAGCTGAGCCACCCTCACAAGATGGGTGGCTTTTTTCTTGATTTATTCCCCAAGCAACCTTAATGCTATGGGACACGATATAACTCATGATGCCAAGAATTCTCGGTGTACGAATAGCAATGCCTTTCGTGAATACGAAAATTATCAATGTAAAGAGCTTCGATCCAGTCAGCTTTGCAGTAAAAGCCTCTCAAGTGCTGTGGAGGTGGAACTTCTTGCTCGTTTGGATATTTGGTTTTGAGATTATTTATAGATGAGAGTAGCATTTGTTGGCTTTGCAGCTTTTAACCAAGTGGCTGATACTCTTGGTTAAAACGGTCAAGGAGTTTGAATAAGTAGGGCGCACGCAACCAGCTTTGTTCTACTAGAGATTTCGGCATCATCTCTAACTCTCCCCGAATTCTATACTGTCGTGCTACACTAGGCCACCAAAGTAAAAGTTCATAAGCGGGATTATGTAGGAGTTCTTGCCATTTACCACTTTGCTCACTGCAATGAAGTTCAAACGAACGCCCAGAGATTCCATTCAGGTTCATGACTCGCGTTCTTGGAGAATTCTCAACTGCTACAGTTGCAAGAGAGCACACGGAGGTACAAACGTCATTTAAGGATAAAGCTCGTTGGCGTGAACTAACTATCTCTAAAATGGGGTAAGGAACTGTAACTTAATCCCTACCCATCTCTACTCATTACTAGTCATTTTTTGGTAGATTTTCAACAATCAATCGGTCAACAAAATCTCTAAGCCGTTCTTGCCAGTCAGGGACGGCTTTAAGTTGTTCTCTGACTCCTGGCAAAACTTTGAATTGGACAGGGACTTTATCATAAGCCACTTGATTTTTTGGCTGAAATTTGATTCTAGGCATTGTTAGCGCTTTTATGGTCGAGTATACTAGATAAAATAGCAAACATTGACAGCGCTCGTTTCAATGCAACTTGTAGAAAAACACGTGATCAATCGCAATCACCGTCTGTGGAAAGAGTGCGACCAACTAGCATTCAAATCTAAAGACTTATACAATGCTGCTAACTACATTCAACGTCAATACTTCTTTGACTCTGGCAAGTACCACACATTACCAACTCTCTACCATCTAATAAAGAACCACCAAGCTTATAAAGCGTTGCCTACTAAGGTGTCAAAGCAGATTTGCAAAGTACTTTGTCAGGCATGGACTGGGTTTATGGCTGCAATGAAGGCTTGGAGAAAAGACATAGCTGGGTTTTTAGGTAAACCAAGACTACCAGGGTACAAACACAAAACAGATGGTAGAAACATTGTTATTTATCCCGACGAGAGTGTGTCAATACCAGGACTTAGAAAAGGTTTTGTAGTGCTATCACAATGTAGTATTAAGCTACCTACAAAAACTTCAAACGTTGACCAGGTAAGAATTGTACCTCAAAAAACTTGCTATGTAATTGAGATTATTTACTCGAAAGAGTTAGTACAACAGACACAAGGTTACAGTGCAGCTCTTGACGTCGGTTTAAGCAATTTGATGACTGCTACATCTAACAATCCAGGCGTTAAACCTTTGGTTGTGAATGGCAAACCGTTAAAATCTATAAACCAATTATTTAATAAGCGCAAAGCTCAAGCTCAATCCCAACAAGCCCATAGACAAGTTTTAGACTTGGTACATAAGCGCAATAACCGTGTTTCCAACTACCTCCATACTGCTTCTAGACGTGTCATTGATTGGTGCTTGGCGTCGGGTATCAGTCGCTTGATTGTTGGCAAGAATGATCGCTGGAAGCAAGATATCAATATTGGTAAATCCAATAACCAGCAATTCACCGCAGTACCTCATACTCGACTTATCCAAATGCTTGAGTACAAAGGTGCTTTGGTTGGAATCAAGGTGATGACGACTGAGGAAGCGTACACCAGCAAGGCGAGTGCTTTAGATGGTGATGCGTTGCCCAAGTATAGAGAAGCCACGCCTCGCTTCTCTGGCAAACGGATTAAGCGTGGTTTATATCGGTCTGGTACTGGCAGATTCATCAACGCTGATGTCAATGGAAGCTTGAATATTGGACGAAAAGTAATTCCCGACTTTATGAAGGGAATAGAGGGATTGCCGTTTATCCCTGTAGTGGTTGATCCACTACGAATGCATTTGACCACATCTGCCTAGGCTTGACTAGATATGAGTAGGTTTATGCAAGCGGTCAATACAATCGTTGGTCATACTGACGGGATTTTGGCAAATGGCTATGTGATATGAAGGAGTACGTTACGGAACGGTGAGTTGAGGTTGCATTTGGTTTATCAAAAGCAAATCCCCACAACTTTTTATAGTTGTAGGGATTTGCTTTATCTTTTATTTGGTGGCGGGAAGTGGATTTGAACCACTGACCTTCGGGTTATGAGCCCGACGAGCTACCAGGCTGCTCTATCCCGCGTCGTCTCTTCGTCTTCCTCAGTATAACAGCAAAGTTAGAAATTTGGCAACTATAAAATTGATAATTCTCCAATAACTTCTAAACGCTTGTATTTACCGAGGTTCATGAACTTTTCTGACAGGGCTTCCGCAACGCTGGGAGTAATCCAGCCCAACTGCTTAAGTAGATGAATGGCAACAGCATGCTTTGCTCGCTTTGCTCCGTCCATGACTTTAATTGCCAATCCCATGCCCTCACCCAATCTGGCAATGCACTGTACTCCTTCAGCACCAGCTTTGCTGACGAGATCTCCAAGGGCTAAACGCATCAGTTCGGTATCTAATTCTCCCTCTCCTGCCACCATCACAGAGTGATGCGTCATAGCACGCACAATACGCTCCATGTCCAAAGTACTACGAGAAGCAAGCTGAGCATACAACGACGCCATTTGAGCGAGTTGCATCAAATACGTAGGTGCGCCACAGTCATCATGAGCACAGATGAATTCCTCTGCTGGCATTCGCAGCAATTCTGATACTTTGGTGAGAATCAACTGCTGCACTGGGTGTTTTCGCTGCAGGTAGTTATTTAATGACCAATTACATTGTTGACAAACGGCTAGCATACCTGCGTGTTTGCCAGAGCAATTGTATTCCAAACGACTGTACTTACCTTCTGGAATTGGACATTGGAGTGCTGAGGGGTCTACATCAGATCGCCAAAGTATATTAAATGCCTGTCTGACTTGCTCTATTGTTCCTTTATGGGAACTTGTCATAATCGCTAGGTCTTTATCGCTTAGGTTATAGCGTTCTAAAGTCCCTGTGCTGGTTACTGCGATCGCCTGAAAGGGTTTGAGCGCCGAACGGACAAATGTGGCAGTTTCAGCGTTTCCAGCAACGGATAGTACTCGTCCTCGATCATCACAGACGACGGCTTGGACGATATGCTTTGATTCTATAATGCCTTCACGCAGTAACCTGACTTCTAATGCGGCGGCTTGTGTTCGTTTTCCCATTGTCATGGGTAGAAATTTACCATAATTTTGTCCTTTGTCCTTAGTCTTTTGTCTTAAGTCTTTTGCAAATAACAAATTACTTCATGACTCATGACTCATGACGATTACACTAGGTGCCAAACTATCGTACCAGCAACGAACAATACAGCCAAGCCAGCAAAGGTCATTTGTAACCGACTTATAATTGGTTTTATAGAGTATGAAACAATCAGGCGATCGCGTGTCAGCACTTCCTGTGGTTTCATCCAAGTTTGACCGTCATACCATCCTGACTCTTCGTAAAAGATGATTGGACTCATCAGGCGATCGCGGATATAAGACCAGCCCAAATAGAGCCGTACTACTACCAGCACGACTCCCACACTTGATCCTGCTATACTACTGATAATAAACTGTGCACTCTGCTTATGTGGCGCAAAGCTTGCTGCTGCGACTGGGAATGCCACCAACCACGATATTCCCCAAATCCACGCTATTTTTGTGATATACTGGCGCAAATTTAAGGTACAGTCACGAAACAGCCAGGAGGATTTTAACTCTTCGTACTCATTGAGTGGTTGCTGTTCAGAGGGAACTGGGCAATTTGAGACCGAAGATTTTATCATGTTGGTTGACCCTCACCATCTACGGAAGTTGAAAACTCGATACGTTCTGCATGTCCCCAAAACGCTTCTAGATTATAAAACTCCCGTTCTTTTGGCAACATGATATGAACAATGACTTCTCCATAGTCTTGCGCCACCCAGGAAGCCTCAGATTTTCCTTCTACTCGCAGAGGACGCCTTTGCAATTCTTGTTTAATTTTTTCTTCAATTGCCTCGGCGATCGCTCTCACCTGTACTCTCGAATAGCCCGTCACCACCACAAAGTAATCTGCCAGGTAACACACATCTGATACCTTTAGCAGTAATATATCACCTGCTTTGCGGTCAGATGCCGCTTCGGCGACCTTCAATGCGATCTTTCCACTTACATCGTTGGCATCAACAAGTGGGCTTCCTACCAGATTATTTGTCACTGCGATCGATTGTCTTGGGAAGTTGCTTGGGAAATAATCAGACATTAAACCTCAGCTGCTCTCTTTTTTTTTAACAATTTTTTACAATGACTCGCGAACTACAATTGAATTGCAACTGTGAGAGTTTGTTTTTTTGAATACTAACAAAAAAAACAGGCATCTATACGGTTTTTTGTACAATCGGCTGTTTGGCTTTCCACTTTTGTAAGAACCAGTTACGCGTGAGGATGACTCGCGGATGAACCAAACAATAACTCTCAAGCAATAATTTGAGAGTATAGTCACAAGTCAAAGCCACAGCCTGATGAATATTTTGACGGCTAAGTTCCCTTAATGATTGCAATTGTGGGGTATCGCCTCGTCCTGGCTCTATGCTATCAGCCAAAAACACGATAGAGCAAAGCGAACTCATGCCTGGTCTACCTAAAGTGTGATTGGCAATAGCTTTTAACACTTCTTCATCGTCTACGCCGAATGTCTCTCTTGCGACGATCGCGCTTACGTCTGCATGCAACAAATGGGGATTTGCTGCCATCACTTCGTCTACTTCCAATCCTTCTTTGTGTGCCATGTGCAAAAGTTTCTGTGGTTTAAAACATTTTGCTAAATCGTGCATTAACCCAGCGTGTGCAGCTTTTTCTCGATCCACTTTGTAATGAACTGCGAGATCCATTGCCATTTGCTCAACTCTGAGAATGTGGTTCACTCTGGGAGTTGGAACATTCTGTGTTAACCAGGTTAAGACTTTTTCGCGCATAAAGGCAATCCTCTGACAATGGAGGCTTGTTGCTGTAATAGAGTTGAGTGATGAATATATAACTTTATTCTAACGAAGTTTTACTATCTAGATTCCTTTGGTCTGAGGAGGAGATGTTTTTGGGCAAAGGAATTGACAAGTGGCTCAATTGTTGAATCTTCAGCGAGCACTGAGTAGAACAAAGACTCGTAGCGAGTTAATGCTTGTTCAAAAGCATACTGCTCAACTGCAAATTTGCGACTATTACACGCCAAAGTTTTCACTTTTTCTGGGTTGTTGTACAAATCTAAAATCGCCTCTGCTAAAGCTTCAGGTTTTTCTGGAGGAACAACCACTCCACCAGCACTTTGTTTAATAGCTCTTGCTGCTGTGCCATTACTAGGCACTGATCCTACCACTGCCCGACCACTGCCGAGCAATATTTGGATTTTCGATGGCATGTTAAAAGATATAACATTCTTCTTTTGGACCACCAAACCCACATCAGCCGCTGCCAACAATTCTGGTAAACTTTCGCGAGGTTGAAAAGGTAGTAGCAAAACATTATCAGCACCGGATTCGGTGCAAGCCATTTGTAACCGCTGCAAACCTTTTGCTTCCCCTACAATCACAAAGGTTATATTTGGAATATGGCGTAACAAAGAAGCCGCTTTGACAACGGTTTCTAAACCTTGAGTGAGGGCAATGTTGCCAGAGTATAGCACCACAAATTTACCATCTAGGTTATGAGCTACTCTAAAAGCGTTATTTTCTTTTGGCAGAGGTCGGACAAAATTGATATCGACCCAGTTGGGAATTTGTGCAATTTTGCCAAGTGCTACACCTTTTTTTTGTAAATTTTCTACAAAACCGTCAGCAATCACACTAATTTTAGTTGCACTGTGGTAAGCGAATTTTTCTAATGCTGTTAACGCTTTAATAAGCCATTTGTTCTTCAACAATCCAACGTGTAATGCAGCGTCTGGCAATATATCTTGAAGATTTAAGACTACAGGACATCTGAACAACCATCCTAAAAGGGCAGTTGGTAAGCAAACAGGTAACGATGGTGAGGTTGAGAGAATGACATCTGGACGCCAACCTGCGATCGCTGGGAAAAAACTTGTAAGCACGAAGCTTGCATCTAGCAATAGTCGGTCTATTAAGTTGGGCTGCGGACGAATCCAAACATAACTCCGTTGGATTTGAACCCCATTCTTGTACTCAGTCACAAACCACTTGCCCCGATAATTCTCGTATATCTGACGCTCAGGGTAATTCGGCATAGCAGTCACTACGCGTACTTGATGTCCGCGCTTAACCAATCCCTCTGCTAATTCAGTCATCAGGGGAGCAATACCAATTGGTTCTGGAGAATAGTTGTAAGAGTAAATCAAAATACGCATAGTAAATTAGTTTGAGTCTGAAGAACCCCGGAGTCTTTTCTATGACAACATTTGTTGTTAACCTTATTCCGCACTTGTGTGAGTTTATATATGCATTTTCCCTTCAGACGCTACCAATGTTAGCCTTTATTTCTTGAAGATTGAGTAAAATTTGATGCTAGTTTGTAAGAGTTGCGTTAGTATTTTTTTGCCTGAAGGATTGCTATATAAATTATCTATATCATTAAATTCACTTAAGTAGCTACGTAATTATAATTACTTATCTTATGCTCAAAGATAAATATGATTTACGTATAAGTTCAAGAAATTTCTGACAAAAAAAATCTGACACAAGTGCCAGGACATGAAACATTGAATGTTTAGATTTTGTGGGGGTTGGGTAAAACAAGCGAAAAATCTGCGCTAAGGCATTTGCCTGGAAATAAAATACCAGCCGTGTTTAACGGTAACGGGTTGGTGTCGAGGGATCTAGGTCTGACGGCTGGTATTTTATTTTTGCGGTCCACCCTAAGGCAGATTTTTCAGTCATTCGATGAAACGGCTTTGCCGCCCACGCAGCTGCCTCCCGTTGTGGCAACTGGCGTTGGGGATTAGGGGGTTGGGTGAAACCTTGACTCGTGTGTACTCATGAAGCCCGTACAGAACTTTAGGAGAGGCAAAAAAGGCGGCTTTTTCTCAATTACTCTTACTTATTGACCAGTAAACCCGTCTTCTTTACCCTTAGCGTAGCGTTGCCGTTAGGCGATAGCCGTGGCGCAAGCCATAGGCAATAGGTTGTCCGGTTAAGTCAAGGGAAAAATGTAGGGCTAGCCAGAGTAATCACCTGCCTTTTTAGTAAAGTTTTAAGAGCAGTGATCGTTTAGGGGCGTGTTTTGTGATACACCTTTATGCGTCTGTTGATCTGCGCGATCGCTGCTCTTAGGGGGATCCTTAAAAATAAAATACCAGCCTTTGTTTGTTGATCTGTGGGCGTAGTCGGGTACTCGGAGTTATGAGGCTGGTATTTTATTTCCTGGAAAGTGCCTTAAAACCCAGATATGCCATATGCCCTTCTTTAGTTATCGGCATCCTTGAATAGCTTTATCACTTAATCTGCTAGTTGCATCAGTGTTATTCTCATAAAAATCTATTTTCGTCAATATTCATCCAGAAAAATTTTAGATGCATTTGCCCTGTGCTTATTTCCTTATAGAACAGCTTTGAACACTCTTAGCTCGACAAAATGGATTTTGTCGAGCTAATCGTTGCTTTAGACCTGTAAAAATAGATTTAAACAGCGCCACTATTTTTCTTAAATAAGATGGCTACCGTTTTAAAAATTAACTTCAAATCGTAGATTAAGTTCCAGTTTTTTTGATACTGTAAATCTAAACGAATGACGTCTTCAAATTTACGGATACTAGACCGTCCATTTACCTGCCATTCTCCGGTCATTCCTGGTTTGACATCCAAACGTTGCCACTCTGGAACTTCATAGCGCTCTACTTCATCTGGTGTAGGTGGTCTGGTACCGACTAAACTCATCTCTCCTTTGAAAACATTCCAAAATTGGGGTAGTTCATCTAGGCTGGTTCGACGCAAAAAGCCTCCAATCTTGGTTATTCGTGGATCGTTGTCTATTTTGAAAAATGCTCCTTGAACCTGGTTCTGCTTTTCTAATTCGGCTTTTTTCGCTTCTGCGTCAATATACATTGAGCGGAATTTCCAAATCAGAAAGCGTTTGCCCATCCAACCACAACGAGTTTGACTAAAGAAAATTGGACCGGGACTATCGAGTCGAATAGCCACAGCAATAGGGATAAATAAAACTCCTACAATCACCAAACCAACTAGTGATCCAACTATGTCAATAAACCGTTTCATCCAAGAACGAACAGAAGGATGTGTCGTTGGTAGTTCTTCTAATTGGCTTTTTGATGATGTTTGCCCTTGAGACTCAATAGAAAAGACTTTGTCCAGTCCTGTCAGGTTAAGTACTGACATAACCTGAGGGGTAACATTCCGTAGTATAAATTCGATATTTTTTTCATGAGCAATTTTCAAATTACTGACCAAGGCACCTAAACCACTACTATCCATAAAAGTAGTTTGGTGAAAGTCAATGATAATTTGTCTAGTATCGGGATTTGCTAGAGTAATCTCTTGGCAGGTTTGCTTAAAGGCTACAGCCTCAAGCACGCTCAACCGCACTGGTACCTGCACAATTGCCGTGTCATTTGAGAACGTCACCGGAAAATTTACCTCTTTGGGTTGGCTAGTCGTCATGAAACCCTGCACTTTCGTTGCCATGTCAATATAATGTGCCAAACACTATTTAGTCCAAGCGAATTGATAGTTACTTCAGTTGAGATTGGATATCATCAGGGACGATTCACAATAGAACAAGAAGCTAACTTAAAGTTTGAAGTGTAAAGGATGAAGTATGTCAAGAAAGAATAAAGGGTAAGAAATAAAGTATTTCATATTTTATTCTTCATTTCCTACTTTCTGTTTCTCACTTTTGCCGTATCTTCATACTTTTTACTTAATGCTTCATACTTCTTTCGTGAAAAACATTCTTGCTTTTGTGCCAACCTAGCACATACCTATTGCTATCATCACATGACCCTTAAGACTACTGTTACACCTACCGCACGCCTGATAGAGGTCTTTTCCGCCATACAAGGGGAAGGACTGAATGTGGGAACACGTCAAATTTTCATTCGTTTTGCTCTTTGTGACTTGCGTTGTCACTTTTGCGATAGCGCACATACTTGGAATGCACCCGCTACTTGTAGGATAGAGCAAACCCCTGGATTACGTGACTTTGAAATTTACTCGAATCCTGTTTCACTACCCATGTTACTAGAATGGGTTGAGCGACAAAACTTGCCTTGTCTACACGATACCATTACCTTAACGGGTGGCGAACCACTTTTACACACCCCATTTTTGGTAGAATTTTTACCCCAAGTACGCTCAGTGACAAATTTACCTGTATACTTGGAAACAGGTGGACATCGCCCAGAACTACTGAATAGTATACTACCACTAATAGACTCTGTGGGAATGGATTTCAAAATGCCTAGTACAAGTGGCGAAAATCGTTGGCGAGAACATGCAGAATTTCTTCAGATGTGTTGGACATCACAAGTAGAAGTTTTTGTTAAAATCATTGTTTCTCAAACAACAAATCCAAGTGAGTTAGAACGCTCTGCCCAATTAGTAGCATCAGTCAATCCATCTATCCCTGTATTTTTACAATCTGTCACGCCATTAGATGATCCTAGTGCGTTCAAACAACTACCAGTGGTTGCTCCCTCTCCCAGTCAAGTCTTAAATTGGCAAGCTTTAATGAAGCGTTTTCTCAAGTGTGTACGTGTCGTTCCTCAAACCCATAAAATGCTGAATCAACTTTAACTTTTGAGAGTACAAATCTAAACGCGTTAGTAGTTAGTTATTAATTGTCCAACTTAACTACTAACCTTTGTGAAGATATGATCAAGCAAAAACCCAATAGTATAAAGTTTGGATGTAAAAAAATGACATTTCTAGAGAGTTAATCTGTTCTTAATACGGGAGTCAGATGCTGAAAAAAGTCATTCGTAATTCTTTTTATCTTACAGATGATTCAAGCAAAGCATTTGTTTTCCCTGTTAAGCTGCTCGTTAATTGTGTCCGCTGTAAGTTTTACAGGATACATAAAATCGGCATATGGTATTTCCTTGAACAATACCCTCTCCATCAGCGGTGAAAGTACAGATTTATACCCATATAGTGGCAACAGCGCCAATGTCAATCGTTTGGGATATTTTTCGGATCTCTACTACGATCGCTTCAACAATGTGTACTATGCATTAAGCGATCGCGGTCCTGGTGGTGGCAAAATCTCATACAATACACGAGTACAGAAGTTTTCTTTAGATGTGAATCCCAATACAGGCACAATTGGGAATTTTCAAGTACTAGAAACAATTTTGTTCACAAAAGATGGTCAAAAATTTAACGGATTAAACCCCACATTGCTGAATGGCAATGCTGGGACTCTTGGTTTGAGTTTTGACCCAGAAGGATTTACTGTTGCTCCTAATGGTCATTTTTATGTGTCTGATGAGTATGGTCCATCTGTGTATGAATTCAAACCTGATGGTTCATTCTTACGAGCATTTACCATCCCAGAAAATTTAATTCCTAAAGAAGCGAATGGCAAGCTCAATTATGTCGATGGTCGTCCAACTATTACCAATGGACGCCAAGATAATCGAGGATTTGAAGGGTTAACTCTCAGCTCAGATGGTAGCAAACTTTATGCTATGCTACAAGATTCCTTGGTGAACGAAGGTTCTAGCGATGGTTCACCAGACGGACGACGTAGTCGCAATTTACGATTAGTAGAATTTGACACAGCAACTGGCAAGAGTACAGCCCAGTACATCTATCAGCTTGAGAGTTTGGCAGACATTAACTCTCGCATTCCTGGAACAAAAGATGATTTTGGGGCAAATTCCCAAGGGCGTAACATTGGTATCAGTTCTATTACTGCGCTCAATGATAAGGAATTCCTAGTCTTAGAAAGAGATAATCGCGGGTTTGGAGTGGACGCAGTGAATGGATTAGTGGCGGACTCAACCGCAACTCCACCACCTGTAGCCACCAAGCGAGTGTACAAAATTGATTTAACAAATGTAACCAATGTCAGCACAATCAGTTTGGCAAACACCAATACATTACCTACAGGTGTCAACCCAGTTAGTAAATCTTTATTTTTGGATATTGCTGCAACTTTGAGTCCTGACAATCCAGGTGATTGGACAAAGATAGCAGAAAAGATGGAAGGTCTGGCAATTGGTCCGCGACTCAATGATGGTTCTTATGCGCTGCTGATTGGGACGGACAATGATTTTAGTGTCACCCAAGACGACAATTCCACCACCCAGTTTGACATTTGTACTAATGCCAATGGTACCAGCTATAGCAAGAGACCGATTGACAGTGGCTGCCCAAATGGTCAAAAGTTAATTCCTGGGTTCCTTTACTCGTTTAAAGTCAGTTCTGCTGAACTGGGCAAATTTGTCCCACCACAAAAAGTGCCAGAAGCGACAACAACTACTGGGCTTATGTTACTGGGTTTTAGCGGTTTATGGCTCAGACGGCGGAGTCATACTTAAATCAGTGAACAGTTAACAGTGAACAGTTAACAGTGAAGGAGTCAGAAGTCGGAATTCTTTATTTCTTCCTTCTGAATACTGAATTCAGAATTGCTGAATTCTTCTTCAAACTGATAACTGGTAACTGATAACTGATAACTGTTAGATTTCGCCCTCATCGATATTCCTAGATTTTGATTTTGCCTTATTGGCACTACGCTTAAGGGCAGACAGCCGTGCTTCGTATCTAGAACGCTGGCGTTTGCTGGGTGTGGTGTCAATAAGGGTTTTCAAGGCGCTACCCAGACTTTTGTAGGCATTAGGGAGAGTGTAACCGAAGCGAGTTGCTAAGGCGATCGCTTTCTCGTCTGCATCAACTAATTCTTTGAATTGCTTTTCGCCACTATTCTTTTGATAAAGTCGCCAGCCGGAAACTCCGCACAAACCCAAAGCTAATACTAGCAACAATCCATCCTGTACCCACAACTCACCGACAGCGCCGCCTAAACCAATCGCCAACGCCGCCATTTCCCAACCATCTTTGGGAATAGTATCATTTTGAATGCGAGCTACTTCGTGCCAGAATAGTAAATTGCGCTGATCCATCGCCAGTGAATCCCATTTTGCCAAGTCGATTTGAACTTCTACTTGGTCTTTGCCAATTTCCTCGCAGCGGATCATCGGTGGATTAACCTCAGTCGTACCTTCAACTGTGACCCAGCTTTGCAATTCCGGTGGTAGTAAGCCCTTTAACCGCCGTAGTTCACTCATTTCTGCTTTGGCAGAGGAGGTTACATAGGATGTCATAATATCCAGCCCTAGAAAACTTCAGTATATTGAGGGTATCACTTTGGAGTATAGCGATTTCACTGGCGATTCGGCTCATTCGCCAGGAAAACTTCCCCTTCTTTTACGAGCTTCCATCGCCTTTTCTAAGAGATCAAGTAATCCAGGAGCTTGTTCTTGAATGCTGAGTAGAAGTCTCTCACCAAGTTCTACATTACCCGGGTCATGACCCGTTTCCATCACTGTCATCAGACGGGGTATCGCCACAGAATCAACAAGCTGAACTAACCCATGTAAACAACGGTTAAATTGTTTTTCTGTCAGAATCGAGTCTTCCAGGGGAAACTCAATTATCGCACGGATTTCCCCATCTGATGGGTCATACTCCCATTGCAGCATTTTGGTTTCCCAGGAAATATACAGCATTGTTTGAAGAATAGCTACTTTGTGAGGGTGATCGCTCACCCCTGATAACACTTGGGGCGCAAATAAGCGGAAAAATTTTCCCTCTTCGTCCAGCTGGACAACAATCAGGAAATCTTCAACATTATCACTTTCTACACCTGTGATAATACGGTCTTCTTCTTCGTCGATACGGTAGTCCCAACCAAGGTTGTCTAAATAATAAGCAATCTGTTGCAGATCAGCTGCCATAAATGCCTCATATGTTTACAGAGTGGCTGTTATCAGACCTAGTTTAACCTGCTAGAGGTAAGAGCATAGAATACCATTGCTACCTTCTTTTTTCTCGCCTTGTGTTCTCCACGTATAATAAAAAAGTAAGAAAAGTGACTTTTAAGACACCAATTGATGACTTTCCAGCGTTACCATAGATGATTTAGTTTCTGTTTGAAAAGTTATCGGTCTGGTAGCATATTCAAATGAAGTGGAGTTTTTCCTAAAAAAATAACAACTTCAATCTGTATAAAACATGTCAAATATATCTGACTATTGCACAACAAAAGCAGGCATCTTTCAAGAAGTAAAATCAGTAGAGGAAACTCTACCAATAAGAAATGATGCTTGCCGCTCAAAAATTTTTCTCCATCCCCATCCAACTTCAAAAGTTTGCCTTTTTTTCCACGGATTTACTGCTGGTCCCTACCAGTTTGAAGCAATAGGAAAAAAACTATTTGACGCTGGTTACAATGTTTTAGTACCCTTACAACCAGGTCATGGAGTCGCTGGAGATTGGAATGGAGACAATCCCCCTCCTCTACCAATGGAACGCGAAATTTATCAAGAGTTTGCACTTTATTGGTTGAAGGTGGCACAAAATTTAGGACAGCAAGTGATAGTCGGTGGAATATCCACTGGTGGAAATTTAGCAGCTTGGTTAGCTTTAGAACATCCCCAATCAATTGAAAAAGCTTTGCTATTTGCTCCTTACATAAGTGGTAATAATGCGATTATAAATTTTGTTGTGGAAGTTCTCCCAATTTATTATGAATGGCTGAATAAAGATAATACAGGTAATTTTGGCTATGAAGGCTTCCGCATTCCAGCACTGCGGATTTTTTTAGAAATGGGTCAAGAAATTATTGATAGAGTCAAAACGAATTTAGCAGTGCCGATGTTTATTATTTATAGTGAAAACGACCCAGCTATCAATCACTGTGAATTGCAATGTTTTTCTAAAGCGACAATTGAACAACAGCCAAAATCTTGGTATTACAGCTTTGATAAAATATTTGAAGTTCCCCACACAATGATGACAAAAACTGAGGGAAATCAATATCAAGATCTACTCATGACTATGGCTAAAGCTTATCTTGAAAGTGAGGTGACTTGGTCTGAAGTTATGGAAATTGGTTATCAAATACTGCAAGGAAACACTTTTGAGATTGCGACTCAACAGCTAAACTTAACAGAAAGAATTTCCCCAGATTTATCGGTTTTGTTGGCAGTGATGGATAAAAAAATAATTATTGATTATTCAAAAGAGAAAAAATCAGTCTGTTCTTGAAAATAAGTCTTGTCAAATGTTCAATTTATTGGGCAGATATTTTAATTGACTTCCAAATGCTACTCTCTACTTGATTAATCGCTACCATGATGCCATTTTCCGGGTTTTTTAGTAGAGAAAATTTGACTTGTTTAAAATAATCGTAAATAGCTTCTCGTAATCTTGGTTTTTCAACCGCAACTGTATGATTATAATCCCAAACATCCCAAATTATGATACCTATACCTAGAATCGGGTCTAATAACTGTGCTCCAATTTTTCCAGCCACGACACCACCAGTCTTTGCTGCCATTTTTGCACCAACTTTACCCGCAAAAGATACAGCAATTTTACTTCCTAGCTTTGTCACTGTTGGAATCATTGCTTTTGCAAGTAGGAAAGTACTTCCACCAGTCAAAACCTTCAATGATAAATTAGAGATATTTCCTTCCGTATCATTGATAGTCACTGCAATATTATCAAGATAACGCTCCCAATCTCCCTGAGGAATCTTGTAACTACTTTGAATCTTAGAAATATTTTTACCCAATTCTGCAAGATATAAATTTATACTATCTGTTGTAATATTCTCAAATTTTAGTTGTGCAATTTTTGGTCTGAGGACGCGCTTAGCAAATTCTATTTGAAAATCCTCAGTCAATTTTTCGTCTACTGCTTGTCTTGGAGATGGTTTTTTTTCATTAGTCCAATGAGTTACTGCTGAATATAACCACGTAAAAGAAGTACTCAACTCCATCTTCTTTTGATTAAAGTAATTAAAATACCAACTGAGGAAACTTTCATCAACACGAGTCATCAATTCATCAACCCAATTATCTAATTTTTCTGAAGCAAAACTCTCTGCTTGAGAATGTGCATTCTTCACAGCAGTAACGACTGCTTGATCGATATCTTTGGGTATTTGTGGGACGACTACATGAACTTCTTGACTAGGACTTTTACCTGAATCTCCTAGTTTTGTAGGAGATGAATTTGTTATTAACGCTTTGCCTAATAAGGGAATAATCACAATGATAATAACAACAGCCCATATAAAGGGAGTTATTGACTTAATAAAGTTACTCCAAGCTGTAATGCGTTGTGTCTTTTGTTGAAAAGAAGCTTTTTCTTCTACTTTCTGTGATGTCGTTGGTTCTTGAGCAGAAGTAGACTCTAAATCCTGTTGTTGCTCATCTGTCATAGTCTTTGGGATAATATATTACCTTCTTATCTAACTTAAACTAGCTTTCATCGAAATGCAAACTTTACTAGGTATAAAATTTCTATAATCAAAATCCGGATTTGAAAAATACTGTCCCATACTTTTTAGTCTTTTGGAGGGTGCCAACCAGCTATCACCCAATAACTACGAACTTCTAAAGCATCTGGGTCATCACTTAAATGCAGTGCTGCTATTGTTGCTCGACCAATTGGCGTTTTGCCAACAATACGCAAACCATCTTCTGTCCAGTAAAAATGCTCAAACAAAACTTGGGTACGGGGGTTAAAGAGTTTTACCGTCTCGCCTGTTTCTGAATCAACCCCTGTTATTTTATCGCTTTTGTAACGATTGCAAAGTGGACAAGCTAGCCATAGGTTCAATTCATCATTGCTACCACCTCTAGAGATAGGAATGATGTGTTCAATTTCCAAACGCGCCATGACTAAATGTTGAGGACTCAAGCAATAACCACAACGATTTCTTGCACTAGCGCGGACACGACGTTCTACCTCAACAGGAATACGACTACGAGCCATTGCTGTTAATTGAGAGGTGGTCTTAAGCCACGTTCAACAGCAACTTTTAAGGCTCTCGCTTTACGTACCAAACCACCTCGGTAAACCTGCATCAGTTCATCTAATTGTCTAACTTCTACATCATTAAGTAGTCCTTCTCGGTTACCTGCTAACAGATCACTGAAAACCTCTTGCTGTTCTGGTTCCATTTTTAGATCACACAAAACCAAAACCTGCTCATTTGGTAATGACTCAACAGGTAGTTCTGTAATAGCGCGGTCAATCCACTCTACTAATATATCTTCCAGTCGCCGATGTGTAATGGCAGCGATTTCTTTTGCTTGTTGTGCCAGTCTTTCTGGAAGTTCTATGGTAATGATTTCAGCCATTTTTTACTAGCTTTGCTTTATGAATTTGAATCTTTACGACATTTAAAAGCGAATTGGCAAAATCTGGATAGAAGCGGTGCTACGAGGAACTAAGTAAATTGCATATAGCTGTTCTGAAGTATCTGCTAACTCTAACACTTCACGTAAGTTTTCACTGTGAGCAATTAAACCATTAGCATTGTAAGCAACATATTAATTTCGATATAAATCCAATAACATCTGACGGTTGTGGTTTAGCCACTTCAGCATCTCGCGGCTTTCATTTTGAGATGGTGCTTGATTCACATATATTGCAGTTTATAAATTAAGTAATAAATTAAGTAATAAAAAATTTAGGTGTTTTTAAACAGCTTTTCTGTTTACCTCTTATTGTAAGCATGATGGGCAGGACAAGGGTGCAAAACAATTTCTGGTTTCAATACTACCGACTCCTTGGGTAAGAGGATAAGGCGCTTGGAAGTCGTGAGTGTAAATACTTATCTTCCTTGAATTCTGTGCCAACCACCATGACACAATTCTTTAAAAGTGCGTAAGTTTAGACCACGTACAATTATATAGAGTCACAAAAAAGTTATGAAGTTATTTTCTTCTATTTACTAGACAATTACTAATTAGACGAAAACGTTATGTTTTACACCGTAGAAGCTAGTGATACGCTACCGAACATTGCTGAAAAATTTTATGGCGATCGCACTCATTGGCAAAGTATTTACGATGCTAATCCAGATCTCATTGTACTTGTACCTGGAGTAGAACTTTTCATTCCCCTTGACTCATATTCCGAATTCCAAAGCGAATGTGAAATCATTGTTGTTTACGATAACAATGGAAGCCATATGCTTTGATAATTACCGAATGGTAAGGGCACAGCACTGCTAGTGTCCCTACGAAAAACCTGTGTTCTAGCCAATAGAAAACTGCTGCCAAAGGGGTGCGATACAAAGCAGCGTCAACGCCCTAACTCCTTACGGACACGCTGCGCGAACGGGCGGGGTGTAAGGGTGTAGAGGTGTAAGGGTGTAGGGGTGTAGGGGAACCCCCTCAATTTATTGATGGGGCTAAAAACTTCGACGCCGTATTTCTCGCAAAGTCGAGCCAGCGCCCTTCGGATTCATCTATGTCCTGCGGACACGCTGCGCGCTTGGCGGTTCAATAAAAAAAGTGCGCCACGACAAACGCCGACGCACCCAATAAAAATCATTACAACAAGAGGTAAAATTAAATCTTCGCTTCTTCCTTCACCAACTTATCCCAACCCAAATCTTTCAAACTGTTATTCCGACGTAGCGGACGAGTCACCAACTCCAGAATGTCACGTGCATTTGTAAAGCCGTGAATCTGAGCAAAAGTAAACTCCACAGACCACTTAGTATTAATCCCTCGTGCTTCCAACGGGTTAGCATGAGCCATACCAGTAATCACCAAATCTGGCTTCAAATCATAAATCCGCTGCACTTGATTGTAGTTGTCTGGCTTCTCCACAATCCTAGGCAAAGGTACGCCCATTTCCTTGCAAGTCTTCTCCAGCAACTTCAATTCAGCATCTTGATAACGCTTATCCATGTAGGGGATACCAATTTCCGGAACCGTCATACCACAGCGTACCAAGAAGCGTGCGAGGGAAACTTCCAGCAAGTTATCACCCATGAAAAACACAGACTTGCCACGAATAAGTTTTATGTAGTCTTCTAAACTTTCCCAAATTTGTGCTTCCCGTTCATCCAAACCTTTAGGAGTAATACCAAACACCGAGCAGATTTTCTCAATCCAAGCGCGGGTTCCATCTGGACCGATGGGGAAGGGTGCGCCAATCAGCTTACACTTGCGGCGACGCATTAAAGTAGTTGCAGTTCGGCTAAGAAAGGGGTTGACACCAGCGACATAATACCCTTCTTCAAGGACAGGTAATTCCGTAAAGCGCTTGGCGGGAAGCCAACCAGAAACTTTGATACCTTGCTTCTTCAATTCCAGTGTTAACTGAGTGACGACAGGATCAGGAAGGGAACCAAACAGCACCAATGGTGGATGATCCACGTACTCAGATTCTTCGTTGGCGACTTCTTCTTTTTTCTTTCCAAAATTGAGGAGTTTGGAAATAGCGTTACGTTCGTTCTTGTCTGTTTCCGCCACGGGTGCTTTATCAGGACAACGTGTCGCCATTGCTGCTAACACGGTATCTTCTCCTTGAGTGAAGGCGTAGTCCAAACCGTTAGCGCGTGCGACGACGATAGGAATACCAATTTCGGATTCTAGCTTGGGTGCCAAGCCTTCCAAATCCATTTTAATGATTTCCGTGGTGCAGGTGCCAATCCAAACAATGACACTGGGGTTGCGATCGCGCTTTATCTGCGTACACAGCCGCTTTAACTCTTCATAATCATTGAGTTTTGCGGAAATATCTCCTTCTTCCAACTCCGCCATTGCATAACGGGGTTCAGCAAAAATCATGACCCCCATTGCGTTTTGCAAGAAATAACCACAAGTTTTTGTACCAATCACCAAAAAGAAGCTATCTTCAATTTTTTGGTAAAGCCAAGCGACACAGCTAATTGGGCAAAAGGTATGGTAATTTCCAGTTTCGCACTCAAAATTTAAACTTTCTGATTGAGCAAGAGTCATTTTAGTGTTTTCTCCCCTTGATTTATTAAGCTAAAAGCGCGGTTGAAAGTAAGGCAGACTACATGTGGAAGAATGAACACTTCCCTCCAAACTGCCATAACTGACATCTTGCATTATTCTCAACAAGACTAAAAAAACCGGGTTTATAAACGTCAGATTAAGCAATTCTTGCGTCGTTATTCTCAAGAAACCCGGTTTTTGGCCTAGGTGCAAGATATCGATAATCTATGGCACATGGCAGCAGCCACACCCAAATTCAACACAATTTAAGTTAAGTCTTGGGGAACAGACGATCAATCTCTGATTCGTTTAGAGAACCAGAAGATTTATCTTCCCCTAAAAGCGTTTTGTTATCCGCTTCTCCCTTTTGGATTACGGTTTCGCTACCCCAGGAATCTGACAAAGCATCAGCAAACCCACTCTGATTTGATGCGGTTGCTGGAGAAGTTTTGCTGTCTACTTCCTTCAAATCATCAAAGGAAAGATTGCTGGACTCATCAGATGAGTGAGGTGCGTTGTAAAACTCAGTATTTGAAATTTTCTGGTTAGATAAAGAATGATCGATCCCGTGTTGAGTTGCTTGGAACTCTTTTGTTCTAGTCAGATTCTCCCTGGTTGGATTGAGTACCCTTGGAGAATTTGTCAGTGTTTCATCACTTAAATTTTCACTTGATAAATCTGACTCTTCCGCGTGTTTTTCTATACGCAACTTAGGAAGAGCACGGTTACCAAGAGCGAGATCAGGATCGAGATTTAACCCCAGTACTTCAACCAAGGTATCAGGATCAGGATTCAATTTGGAAAACGGCAGCATTAACTGTGCCAGCTTGGGTTCCAACGCATTAATAACTCCCAGGATGAGGTAAGAAGGTGGACGACTCCCGCCATCGGGAGTGTAAACAGATTCTACCTCCATGTGCAAGGAAATCCAGTCACGATTCACCTGGAAAAATTGCAACCACTTCTGCTTTAAAGATTCTGTAAAACTATCAAAAAAAGCCATATTGTCCCCCATCCTGGAATTAAGATGATTTATACAATCATCAAGTCTAATTCTTCTTCTGGATTAGGAACTTGTTGTTTACCCGGATTTAAATAGAAATCGGATAACAAAGCGAACACCTCGCGGTCTGGTGAATCATTTGGTACAACACCTTCCGGACAAGCCAAAATTTGGTCAGCGATGTTGAGATAGTAATCGCAAACGTAATTTAAACAGGGGTCAGATTCTGCCATTTCAAACAAAGTCTTACCTTTGACGCGGGAAACACGAATATCTTCAATCAAAGGCAAAACTTCTAAAACTGGCATCGGAACTGTTTCCACGTACTTGTCAATCAAGTCGCGCTTTGAGGTGCGGTTACCAATTAAGCCAGCAAGACGCAGCGGGTGAGTCCGGGCTTTCTCCCTAACTGAAGCTGCAATACGATTAGCAGCGAACAAGGCATCAAAGCCATTGTCAGTCACAATCATACAGTAATCAGCGTAGTTGAGGGGTGCTGCAAAACCACCGCAAACAACGTCACCAAGAACGTCAAACAAAATAACATCGTACTCATCAAAGGCGTTGAGTTCCTTCAAGAGTTTCACAGTTTCGCCAACCACATAACCGCCGCATCCAGCACCTGCAGGGGGACCACCTGCTTCGACACAATCGACTCCACCGTAACCCTTATAGATGACATCTTCGGGCCACACATCTTCGTAGTGGTAGTCCTTTTCTTGGAGAGTGTCGATAATCGTTGGAATCAAGAACCCGGTCAGGGTGAAGGTGCTATCGTGTTTGGGATCGCAACCAATCTGCAACACTTTCTTACCGCGCTTGGCTAGGGCGACGGAGATATTACAGCTTGTTGTGGATTTCCCGATACCGCCTTTTCCGTAAACTGCTAGTTTCACTGTTGTTTGCCTCTTATAGCTTTTTGTCAAACTCGTGGCTTAAACACTTACCTTCACCTAGCCTGAGATGGCGATATGTGAGGTCTCATGACTGTCATTATTGTGTAAGTTACCCAGAAAATAAAGGGGGCTGTCAAGTGTATTAGGGTTCTATGAGATGAATGATGGTTTAATCAAAAGAATTTGACTGTTGATTATTCTGCATCGCTTTTGAATACTTAAAACAAAAGTATTTTATTTCTTAATAATCTGTTTTTATAAAAAAAGTTACAAAACACAAAAAGCGAAAAATCTTTCTGTATCTATGGTTTTGATTAGAAAGACGTATGTGAAACACAGGGAACAGTAAGTAGGGTGGGCACTACTCACCTCTAGCTCACCGACTAATTAACCACCAGTGCCCACCCCACAGTTAGTGGACTATCCCTGTTGTTAAAGACGGTAAGTAAGGTGGGCACTACTCACCTCTAGCTCACCGACTAATTAACCACCAGTGCCCACCCC
>NZ_JCACKO010000057.1:31665-33540 GCF_059505445.1 Brasilonema angustatum
GACTATCCCTGTTGTTAAAGACGGTAAGTAAGGTGGGCACTACTCACCTCTAGCTGACTGACTAATTAACTAGTAGTGCCCACCCTACAGTTAGTGGACTCACTACTTATTTTTGAATTTTGAGATTGCTCAGTCCCAAGGGGACACGCGCAAGGGACGCTTCACTCCCAACGCTACGCGATTTTGAATTGTTAAAGTCTTGGGCTTCTAGCCCACAAGTGACAGGTCAATTGGAATAATGTAAAAAATTATTACATATTACATATAAGTTAAATTTTTTCTCAAATATCAAAATCTACTGAGCTTTATGTTAATCAAACAAGTTTATTCAAGAAACCTCTTCTTGCGGTGAATTCATCTCTTGCAAAGTTTGCCAGCCAGCTTCCCACAGAGAACGGTCTTGTAACAATTTTGCGTTTATCCAGAAACGGACATCGGGATCACAAGCTGCTACCATCTCGGCATAAACCCACTTACCTTGATTTTTGCGGTTGATAACTCGGAAATGTCGCCAGCCATCAACTTTTTGCTGCGCTGTCCATTTGGAACCGAGTAAATAGGGAAATTTTTGCTTTTTAGTCATTTGTCAATGCCCTTTGGGCAGGGTGTAAGGGTGTAAGGGTGCAGGGGTGTACAAAAAATACGATTTTTTCTCCCTAAACTCCCAGTCTTGGTCAAAAGTCAATATAAAGCTAGACGGAAATTGATATAAGCAGAGAAAGGCGATGCGGAAGCCGCCGCCAACGCGATCGCCATCGCCCAGATCAATCAGCAACTCAAAATTTTGGGGGTTTAACTTTCATGATCATCCAAGCACAGGAGCAGCGCAACTACTCATCTGAAGAATATTTAGAACTAGAAGTCAATTCAGAACAACGCCATCAATATATTGATGGAGAAATCATCCCTGTGACAGGCGGCACACCCAATCATAACCAAATTGCTGGTAACCTTTGCGCAGCCCTAAATTTTGCCCTCAAGCGTCAGCCTTATCGAGTGTTTGTCACCGATCAACGGCTTTGGATTCCCCAAAAGCGAATTCACACTTATCCTGATGTGATGGTTATTGCGGCACAACTTGAATTTGCTGAAGGACGGAAAGACACCCTCACAAACCCGTTGATGATTGCTGAGGTACTCTCAAAATCTACCAGAAGTTATGATAAGGATGAAAAATTTGCAGCTTACCGAACTATCTCCAGTTTTCAGGAATATGTTCTGATTGATCAGTACACGATGCATATCGAGAAGTACTTCAAAACTGATAATAATCAATGGCTGTTTAGTGAATATGAAAATCGTGATGGGATGCTGTCACTTGGTTCGGTTCCCTTCCAAATTTCGCTAGCAGATATTTACGATAAGGTTGATTTTGAGGTAGAAGTTGATTGACAGTTATCAGTTACCAGTTATCAGGTAAGTATCAGGCGCGTCTGCAAAACTCATCCGGAATACAGTAGTGGCACAGTGAAGCTATCCCTGTTCTGTCACTCTCCGAAAACATTTACCATTTTTGAAT
Organism: Brasilonema angustatum; assembly: GCF_059505445.1. Lineage (NCBI taxonomy): Bacteria > Bacillati > Cyanobacteriota > Cyanophyceae > Nostocales > Scytonemataceae > Brasilonema > Brasilonema angustatum. The sequence continues at coordinate 33,185 of NZ_JCACKO010000057.1, forward strand.
TCTAGAGCTTTTATTTGGTAAGGGATCGCACAATTTTTTTCTAATAATAAAGACCACACCCATTTTTTTCTAATAGGATAGCTTGTATTGTTTGCCTGATAAGCCTTCCAGAGATTGCTCACCCGGAAAGTGACAGAAGAGGGCTATCCCTCTTCTGTCACTCTCCGAAATCAAAAATCAAAGGCAATGTTTAAACCTTAGACTAGGGTTGGGTTTGTGGCTTTCTTTTCTAATATGATAAACATCACCATCGCTTTAGACTAAAACTCTTGTGTAGCAAGGATTTCATGTTTTCATCTGGGGAAAGTGACAGAAGAGGGCTATAGCGGTTCTCATTTGGGTGCAATACAATAACC
>NZ_JCACKO010000058.1:0-33167 GCF_059505445.1 Brasilonema angustatum
AAATTCTTGACCCGTTCATCCGATCCACGTTCAGGCGATGAATGTAGATAAGCGCGTACCAGTTCTTTTAGTTGAGGGGCGTACTTGGCAGCAATTCGCTGCTTTTTGGGACTTGAAAACTGAGTCATAAGTACGTTTGTTCTATAGTCTCTTTATAATACTACGGTTGTAGAAAATTCAATCAATTTCAGTTAACACGCATATTTATTAATACTACGGTTATGTTCAATTAAAATAATTTGGTTAAACACGTATATTTTTAATAACTAAATAATAATGAGATTTCAATGTCAAATTTACGAAAAAACTATGAGTTAAAAGTCGTAAATATAACAAACGTCTCCGTAAGAAGAGTTGCGTCAAAATTATTGTTACTCAGTATTGTAACTTATACTACATAAATCGGTGTATTAGTTTCTAATCATGGCTTATAGTGATTCATATCCGTACAAAACAATACTACAATGTTTGACGCAAAAATTCTCAGCCTATAATCAGGGTTTCGGCGATTAAGTCGATTTTTTTTAGGCTCTTATTGTGTATTTCCGGAAAAAAATTTTTTCTCCGTACAGTGTCACTATCAAAAACATCACTACATGGGAGACGCCGGAGCGAAGCGACGGCGCGAGGGCAACGCAGTTGCCTGTGTGCTCAAGCGCAGCGTAGGGGATGCCGTGATTACCCCCGCCAGATTTAGCTACAACCCCATCAAAACCAATCGCCGCTACGATACATCATTTAGCGGTTTTATAGCAAATATCTCATTAGCGATGCCTAGAAGGTCAATGGCGACGCTTTGACTTGAAAAGGTTACAGGCTATGGATTTGGGGAAATGTTCAGAGTTCGGCGCGGTCGGTTGGGCGGTTGGGTGGTCGGGATGGGACTGATAAGCAGAATCGGGAAAAGTTGCGGCGATCGCACAAGTTTTTCTTATTTCCAACGAAGACGCCCGACCGGAGGGAGGGCGGACAGGTCGTGGGTGATAGCGACGCTTGGATGGGGGTAGGACGGGCAGTCAGTCCGTGGGTGGTATGTTTGGTCATTCGGCTTGGTGAAGCTGGCGAAAAACCTTTTTTTTCCTGGCTTGGACAAAAATTTGAAACAGCGCTAAAGAATTTCGAGATACGTCCCCAATTTTTCAAGTTCAAAATTTCCGGGGGTGTGACGCGATGCCCGACCGGAGGAAGGGCATCTTTCAACGTGGAAGGTAACGCGCGGCTAGTGGCGGCGGTCGCGCGGTTGTTGGTGACACCCTGCGGCGTCACATCGGCGTACGCCTGATATGGGGTGCTTGTATGTGCAGTGGTTTGTGGGCGCGGTTGTTGGTGACACCCTGCGGCGTCACACAAAACACAACACCCCATTCTCACAAAAATTATTGCAGAGATGAATACCAAAAGTCTACTTTACAACAATTATTTAGTGATATGGGGTGTATGTAGATAGTCCACAATAATGATGTAGTGATATGGGGTATTACCTCTTGTGCACAACACCCCACTCTTCGATTAGTGGGTTGGTCTCGTTTCTGCAAGATTTAGGCGATGCCTTCGGCGGCTGTGCGATCGCTCTCCCCAAATCCGCTCCTAGAGCGGGTTTTAGACTTGATGATATGGGGTGTTACCGGTGTGGTGCTGCAATAGTCTGCACGGAAGCTGACGAAGTGTGCAGGATGTCTGCACGTGCAGAAGCCGTCAAGTACAAATGCATGTATGATATGGGGTATTATCTATGTTGTGCACAACACCCCACTCTTCGATTAGTGGGTTGCAACATATTGATGCGGTAGGTGGCGATCGCCTAAAGACTAGCAGCCTGAAACCCGCTCCCAGAGCGCATTCTAGAATCAAGAGTTATTTAGGTGACATGGGGTGCTGAAAGAGTGGTGCTCAAAGAGTCTGCACGGTCGCCGACGATATGTGCACAACGCCTGCACGTGCACGACTCCTCAAGCATCAGTCTGCACGACAAATAACTGATATGGGGTGCTTAAACGGGGTGTGCACAACACCCCACTCATCGATGAGTGGGGTGTTGTGCACACCCCGTTTAAGCACCCCATATCAGTTATTTGTCGTGCAGACTGATGCTTGAGGAGTCGTGCACGTGCAGGCGTTGTGCACATATCGTCGGCGACCGTGCAGACTCTTTGAGCACCACTCTTTCAGCACCCCATGTCACCTAAATAACTCTTGATTCTAGAATGCGCTCTGGGAGCGGGTTTCAGGCTGCTAGTCTTTAGGCGATCGCCACCTACCGCATCAATATGTTGCAACCCACTAATCGAAGAGTGGGGTGTTGTGCACAACATAGATAATACCCCATATCATACATGCATTTGTACTTGACGGCTTCTGCACGTGCAGACATCCTGCACACTTCGTCAGCTTCCGTGCAGACTATTGCAGCACCACACCGGTAACACCCCATATCATCAAGTCTAAAACCCGCTCTAGGAGCGGATTTGGGGAGAGCGATCGCACAGCCGCCGAAGGCATCGCCTAAATCTTGCAGAAACGAGACCAACCCACTAATCGAAGAGTGGGGTGTTGTGCACAAGAGGTAATACCCCATATCACTACATCATTATTGTGGACTATCTACATACACCCCATATCACTAAATAATTGTTGTAAAGTAGACTTTTGGTATTCATCTCTGCAATAATTTTTGTGAGAATGGGGTGTTGTGTTTTGTGTGACGCCGCAGGGTGTCACCAACAACCGCGCCCACAAACCACTGCACATACAAGCACCCCATATCAGGCGTACGCCGATGTGACGCCGCAGGGTGTCACCAACAACCGCGCGACCGCCGCCACTAGCCGCGCGTTACCTTCCACGTTGAAAGATGCCCTTCCTCCGGTCGGGCATCGCGTCACACCCCCGGAAATTTTGAACTTGAAAAATTGGGGACGTATCTCGAAATTCTTTAGCGCTGTTTCAAATTTTTGTCCAAGCCAGGAAAAAAAAGGTTTTTCGCCAGCTTCACCAAGCCGAATGACCAAACATACCACCCACGGACTGACTGCCCGTCCTACCCCCATCCAAGCGTCGCTATCACCCACGACCTGTCCGCCCTCCCTCCGGTCGGGCGTCTTCGTTGGAAATAAGAAAAACTTGTGCGATCGCCGCAACTTTTCCCGATTCTGCTTATCAGTCCCATCCCGACCACCCAACCGCCCAACCGACCGCGCCGAACTCTGAACATTTCCCCAAATCCATAGCCTGTAACCTTTTCAAGTCAAAGCGTCGCCATTGACCTTCTAGGCATCGCTAATGAGATATTTGCTATAAAACCGCTAAATGATGTATCGTAGCGGCGATTGGTTTTGATGGGGTTGTAGCTAAATCTGGCGGGGGTAATCACGGCATCCCCTACGCTGCGCTTGAGCACACAGGCAACTGCGTTGCCCTCGCGCCGTCGCTTCGCTCCGGCGTCTCCCATGTAGTGATGTTTTTGATAGTGACACTGTACGGAGAAAAAATTTTTTTCCGGAAATACACAATAAGAGCCTAAAAAAAATCGACTTAATCGCCGAAACCCTGATTATAGGCTGAGAATTTTTGCGTCAAACATTGTAGTATTGTTTTGTACGGATATGAATCACTATAAGCCATGATTAGAAACTAATACACCGATTTATGTAGTATAAGTTACAATACTGAGTAACAATAATTTTGACGCAACTCTTCTTACGGAGACGTTTGTTATATTTACGACTTTTAACTCATAGTTTTTTCGTAAATTTGACATTGAAATCTCATTATTATTTAGTTATTAAAAATATACGTGTTTAACCAAATTATTTTAATTGAACATAACCGTAGTATTAATAAATATGCGTGTTAACTGAAATTGATTGAATTTTCTACAACCGTAGTATTATAAAGAGACTATAGAACAAACGTACTTATGACTCAGTTTTCAAGTCCCAAAAAGCAGCGAATTGCTGCCAAGTACGCCCCTCAACTAAAAGAACTGGTACGCGCTTATCTACATTCATCGCCTGAACGTGGATCGGATGAACGGGTCAAGAATTTGATGACTGATTTTGAAGATAAGGAAATCAAAATTAGTGATGTTGACCTTCTGGTAGGATTGGCGCAAGATTTTGCAGCAGTTTACGAATTGATGAATTACACGCAAACACAACCAATTGAAGAACAACTAGCTGATATCAACTAAAAAACCCCACAACCCGATTGAGGACGCGGGGGATGGGGGAGATGGGAGAATAGCTGGATGGATCTACAAACTCAATTCATCTTTTTCTAAACCTGACTCGTTTAATGTCTCTTTTAGCACTTCAAAGGTAGAGAGATTTGGATGGGATAAAGAAATTTTCTTTAGCTTTTTGTTCGTACCTTTAGATGAGTTGTAGACAGATAGTGTTTTAACGGTTATTGACGCTCTATTTATTTTTTATCTCACGCTCTATTTATTTTTTATCTGACGCTTTATTGCACTTTTATCTTTAGGATTAAAATAAAGTGTTATTCCCATATGTCTAACTCTGAACAACTCACCTGTTCTCTCATGTGTATGATTTGAAAAAAAGGCTAATTTTCTCTTTAAACAAGGATTGAAGCTGTAATTTGGTAATTTTTTTGAAGATAAATGATTTTTCCATGTATCCATAATATTTTTGGCATTTTCATTACGAATATAGATTAGTAACCCACCATCTTTTTGATTACAATCACCTGTAGAATATCGTGTAGTAAGTTGTAAAAAACCTTCCCATAAATAATTATAGCTACTATGAATTTTTGCTTCACCAATCCATAAAAACTCGTTTCTCTTCACTACCAAATCAGCGTGACCACCAATTTTCATTTCATGGGACGCATTATACCCTAATAAACATAAGTTATTCTTTATATCTATCGTTATTCTATCCTCCGTGTCTTCCTTGTAAAGTTCCGGATTTTCTTCTTTATAAAAAATTATTCGATCAATGGTTTCATAAAGTTCTTTAATGAATTCATCATAAGTTTCTACTAAAACTCTTGATGGAAAACCTGCAAGCTCTGGAATATTACTTTGTAAATTTTTTAAGTCTTTTAAACTTAAATTACCAAGTGAAAGATTACTGGATGACATATTGAGGTTATTTACTAATTTTTTTTACTAAATAACTTGGTTCAAAGTACATAAAAACTTTTTCTTCATAGTTGTTAATTATTTCTCCTGTTTCAGGATGAATAAGTTCTCCTGTCTCTTTAGCAATTTTTACTTCAGTATTTGATAGTGGAAAAATATTTTCTTCATCTTGAATAAATTCAAAATTAATTTCCAATAATTTAGTACGTTCGCCACATAAGTATTGAATTGCTTTTAATAATTCAATATCTGTATGTTGATTATTTACAGCTATTTTTAAACTACCAAAAGTAATATGAGAGCGATTTTCTGTACTAGTATCCAGTAAGTAATTTAGTACTGAAATACAAATTTGTGATTGCGGCTTATTGCCCCAGTCTTCATTAATTTGATTTACGATTAATTCTTTGTTAACTAACATGGTTTAGATATGTATTGATTTTATGTAAGATAAAATTATACTCTTCTAGAACAATACATTTTTCTATTATGACTTCTTCCAGGCTAGGATTAGTGGTACTTAAACTATAGAGTTTTCCAGGCAAAATAAGTTCAATTTGATTTTTTATTTCCTCTAAAATTTTAGAATCCCATAATATTGTAATTTGATATGGTGTAATGTGATGTACAGCATTTTTACCTGCTTTATGATAAGTCTCAAGTCTTAAGTCAACTTTACCTTTTCTCATTTTTTCAAATTTAATTGAACCTTCATCAGTGGTAAATGATAAATTAATAACTTTCCCTTCATTATTAGATGTATAAAACTTATTAATAAGTGGAAAAAAATTAATAGGGTCTTTTAATACCTTTTCTATCCCTAACTTTTCCTCTATTAACTTGTTAAACACATTTATAATTTTGATAAATGAATTATTACGCTCTTGAGATGAAAAATTATTATCAACGTCAATTCTAACTTCTATAATTTCTTTTTCTTTTTGAATAACAATAACATCAAATAATTGTTTTATTTGTTTTTTAGTACCAATAACTTTGTCATAATAAATTAATTTATTTTGTGTTTCTTGATTAAAATTGTTAATATCTATTTCCGTACGTTCAATAAATGAACGTCTAGTACAAAATATAAGTGATAAGGTTTCAAATGTATCTTGAATGTCAACAAGTTTTGGTAAGAAATCAATTTCTGTTAAATCTTCTTCACTAAGTATAAATGGATAAGTTTTATGAAAAATAGTAGAATCAATCTGATGAGATTTAAACAAAAATATTAGTTTATCAATATACTGTTGTTCGACTTGAATTAATTTTACAGCTTTCTGACCAATTAATATATGATTACAATATAGCCTTTCTAATTCTAAAAAATTATCGGTTAACTCATCTACTTTCTGAGTTTTTTCCTCTAGTTTTTTTAAAGTTTTGTCTTTTCCTTGTCCAAGAGGTAAATTACATAATTTTAACATATTTTGTATTGTTTTCCATGATGTAATTCTTCGGGATAAGCTTTTAAGTAAAATAGATATAGACATGAAATGACTAATTGAGTTTTGTTGTAGATTTTGATAGTACTGGTATCGATAATAAATGTGCCAGTACTTTTGATTATTTAACTATTTTATTACTTTTAACTGAAATTATACTAGTTTACATGTATCTATATTGAAACATTTTTGACATTGGAATAATAAAAACCGTAACAGTGAAAGGTTGTGCGGTTATTTACGGTTATTGTTTATTAGAAGTACCTGACTCATAACTCTCCCCGTCTTGGACAGCACTCAATTCTCAGAATGAATAGAAAACATCCATAACCCTGCATACATCCCGTCAGCGCCCTCACAAGTGCCACAGAATAGATCGAAGGAATGACGAAGGAATGACGAATGGTGTCCGAGGGACATCCACAGTGTGTCACCAACTAACGCTGCGACCGTCATATCCATAGTGTGTCACCAACTAACGCTGCGACCGTCATATCCATCCACAGTGTCCAGAATCGTCTACAAGGCGTTTGAAAATCTCAAACACTCTAACACACTCACTTTGCTCTAGCAGAGCTTCCAAACCCATTCTCACGTCGCTATTGCGATTTTTGTGCAAAATTCCCTATATAAATACCTTTCCCCTTTATCGCAGCCAGAAAGAAACGTATAAAACATGTTTAAGCACACAAGACGAGTCAACCACACAGCAAATCCCCCACAACCACGTCGGGATGCGGGGGATGGGATCTAGTCCGGTCACGCCTCAAGTAAGTAATGAACGAAACTCTAGAGTGTTAAATTTACTTAAGTTCTGTACTGAAGTTCGACTCTCTTATGTGACAATTACTACATAAAAATTATGTAGTTAAGATGCCAAGAAAAATATTAACTGAGTCAATCAAGGAAAAGTATCAACTGAGTCAATCAATCGGCTGACAGTTGAACTTCCTCAAAGCGAATACTCAGCCTTAGAAGATTACTGCCTTAAACACCAATAGACAAACCGGCAGATAATTCGTACTTTCATCCGCACTTTAATTGATCAACGATTATGCAGGTAGGTAACGTCAAATGAGCCAGAAACCTCTCATAGGAAAAATGATTGGAGTAAGTTTTTCTGTTACCGCTGCTGTGGTTTTGTTTGTAGGTATCAAAATCAATAAATCTCATATACCTCAAGCAATAAAAGTACAGCGATCGGAGGTGCAAGCAGCCACAGTTGAGGACATCTCAGAATATGTTGCTAGCGTAAAATCACGTCGCTCGGGAATTCTGCAACCGCGAATCCAGGGTCAGATAACCCGTATATTTGTCAGAGCGGGAGACACAGTTGCACAAGGAGATGCAATTATTCAAGTGGAATCTGTCAAACAACAAAAACAGATCCAGTACGACAAAATTACCGCTCCCTTTGCTGGCACAGTTGACGACATCCCGGTTAAAGAAGGTGAATTAGTCAATACTTCGAGTAAACTCACAACTATTGTTCAAAACCAACCTTTAGAGGTGAATATCTTAGTACCAACTGAGCGAGCACCTCAATTACGTAAGGGAATGTCAGTGGAAATAATGGACGTACAAGGTCGCAGCTTGTTGGGCATCACTAAGATATTTTTCATTTCTCCTAGTGTAAACAATAATACTCAATCAATACTTATCAAAGCATTGTTTGATAACTCCAAAGGTGAGTTACGAACAGGTCAATTCACACGTGCCAGAGTTATCTGGGCTGCTTCTCGCTCTGGAGTATTAATCCCAGCAAGAGCAGTGGTTAATGAGTCTGGGAAAACTTATGTGTATGTACCGCAAACGCAGCAATCTCCACAAGGAGGGTTGCAACTAGTAGCTCAGAAAAAGCGCGTGAAGCTAGGCAATATCAAAGGTAGCAATTACCAGGTTTTTGGAGGATTACAGTCAGGAGAAAGAATCATTGTCTCAGAACTATTGAGTCTTCAAGATGGTACTTCTATCATCCCTGACCCCATAAGGCACTAGACCGCCTAGCAGTTTAGATTCTCCTAAATTTATTATTGAATAACCTGGTGCAAAACCAGTCAAATCCTTATCTTGAAGGAATTTTTGTTCACTTTGAGTAAGCATCATCCTGCAAAAGTTATTTCAGAATTGATATAGTTTCTACCAATAAACAAAGCCATTTCTAACGCATCCATCAAATCATTTGAATCCATCACATTGTAATCAGTGATTTGTTGAATAAGCTTGTCTGTGTGCGACTTTCCGTCATCTGTTGTCACTCGATTAAAGTAGATTTTACCCCGTTCAAATAATAATGAGTGTCCCATAAGCCTATCAATTTTTTCACCACGTCCTGATGATTTAATTGGCTCAATTTGTAGGTGTTTAAACTTTTCCTCTGATTCTGTACTCCCTTCTAAATCTTGTAAATAATCTAACAAGTCACCTTGAAAATCCATTGCGTACCGATTGGCGTCTATACCGAGAACGGGCGTGTTAGTACACTTATCAGCCCAAGTATTCCACTGGTCAAACAATTGGTCTATTTTCTTCATGTTGCCTAATATTCGCTCTTGGTAGGCGTTGCACACATAGAGCTTGTTTTGAGAAACTCCGATGGTCACGAACGCTGTATAGTCGCCTGTGCTAGATGAAGCCAAATCAACTCCGATAACGACGCGCTCAAATTTTTGAGGCAACCAACCATACTGGATCAAATGTGGTCTAATTCCCTGAAAAGATACTTCAGGTATTTGATTTTGACGCTGCAAGAGGAATGATTCTAAGTCTTCTTGTCTTTCTTGCTGTAACGTCGTCAGACTTAGTCCTGGCGCTTCTATTGTTTCTGGTTCCCAAAATGAACGCTCTTGTCCAGACTCATCTTTTATGATTGCTGATTGCGTGATAACTCTCCACTGCGGGGGTATAAAAATACGTGTATAAACATCATGCTTTGCCATCCGAGTACCAAGGCAGATGGTGCGACTTCCATCAAACTTGACAAACCGTACGATTTGAAGCCAGTTCTCTTCGAGCTTATCCTGAATAAGTTTGTTACGTCCTTCACTGGGAGACTTAACCACGTCGTCACTAATTATACAATGGGCGCGTTTGCCATTGACACTGCCACGCAAACCGCTACAAGCTAAAGTTTACGGTTCTTCTATAACCGAAACACCAGCGTGAGTAAAGTCAATCGCCCACTCCCGCTCACCCCATTTACTCTTAGAAGGCTGTATTTTTGGAAACACCTCTTGATATGGTTTCGACTCAAGAATTGCCTTGATTTGACGACTCTTGCTTGCAGCAACTTCAATCGTATAGCTGATGTATAAAATTTTTAGAGATAACCCTAAGTTGATGTGAACCCCTATATTCCAGGCAACCCATTGCAGAAGTACTGATGATTTGGCACTGTTTCTTGGTGCGAGTATGCAAGTATCCTCACCTGCTATCCCATGTAAGTATTTATTAGATTGACCTGTATTCAATGCATCTATCCATACTTGCATATGTTCATAGGTGCGATGACCACAAACGTACTCGCGAAACTTGATAAAATCCGTTGCAGCTAGTCTTGCTTCTGACGACTGGGTACGTCCTTTAGCTCTAGCTAATTCCGTGTTCTTCTGGATTTTCTCCTGCATCTTCGGTGTCAACAAGCTTGTCGGAAAATATATCATCCGGTTCGATCTCCTTTGGTGACTGTGTAATTGAACCTTCTAACGGATGTTGGACTACAAATCCCGCTGTTTGAACTAGTGCAAGAGCTTGATGTAAAGTTAGCAGATCATCTCTACCTTGTCTCAACATTTTAAGTTCTCCATTAATATGCCGTTCTAACGCCAAGCTGAGAGTGTGAATACTCCTGTTACTACCATTGTTAGCCAGTTCGTCAAGAAGTTTTTGTTCTATTGCAATTTGTGCATTCTGGTGTTTTTTTCTTGCTTTACAAGAAGTTTCATTGTAATCTTTCACCCAATCTTGAAGACTTCCACCATATCCGATCAGTGCGGGTTCTGTTGTGCGCGGCAATGACTGGGGAGCTAGCACTTCAGCTTTTACAATGGGTGCTGCTTTGGGTTCGGGTTTACCTTCTCTCAGTTCCTTAGCCCATCTTTGTACAGTCCGTGTTTGAAGTCCCAGTTCTTTAGCTATTTGTGAAACCGTGTAGTTCCTTCTTAGTAAATCTTCAGCTTGTCTTCTTTGCTCGTGATAGGTCATTGGTTTAGAAAATGTCGCGATATATCCGACATTTTCCATTTTGGCTTATCTGTTTCAATCTGAAAACGTATCGCACAAATCCCGAATTTCTGCAATATCTACAACTTCCACATCCCGGTCGTAGTTTAATGCAGCGTCTCTGTTTTCTAACAATATCCGGCTGATAAATGCACGCTTCTTACGTTCATTAGGATCATTGAACAGGGCACTACAAATCTGAGCGTAGATTTGACGGTTAAGGTGTCCCTTGAACTTGTTGACTATCTTGTTACCCTCTTTCACCTCCCAGTCCTTACCGTTGGTGATTTGGCACTTGTCCGATAACTTGTCCATAGCCTCAGCAATATACCGCGAGCACCTGTTGTGGCTTAGCTTAGCGGCTTCCTGAAGGGCTTCTACACTGCGCTCCGTTGGAAGGGTACGCTTTTTGTGTTGCTCTAACCAAGCGATAGCGTCACAGACTTGCTTAGCAGCCTTACCCAAAACAGGGATTTCTTCAGCTTCGACTAGTTCGGCAATGTGACGCTTGAGTTGACCCTCAAAGATCACAGTGGACTCATCAACGTAGGTAAACAGTCCAGTTGCCAGTACCTCAGACTGACGCCTACCTGTAAGCAGCATAATTGCTATGGCAACCTCTTTCCATCTGGCAGAATTAGCGGGTAGGTTGGACACCTGAGAGATTGCCCATTCCAGGTATGGCAGCACAATGATAGCTCTTACGTCCTCTTCCGCTTTGTGGGAGCGCTCCTGATTTATCTTGTACTTGATAGCGCCAATATCCTTGAAAGCACCCCGTACAGCGTTTTCAAAGTCGAGATAGGTATCTTCAAGTGTTCGGTCGTTGACGGCTGGAAATTTATCAACTTCTGGCACTACAAGCTCTTTCAAATACTTCATCACATCTACACGGATTTTCTGAACCGTGCCAGGGTGTGCCTTCCCTTCTAAGCTGTTAGCATCCGCGTAGCTTTCAATGATCACACGGGCACGGGCAACAAGGATACCAAACTCAGGTAAAAAGTACTTGCCAGTTCTACAAAGGTTTAGCTGATACTCACGCAATCCGGTTAGTTCATCATTTTTCTCAGTGGAGTAGTACAGCTTTTTGGCTATAGCTTGCTTTTCAGCTTCCGAGTTTTGATATGGGGTGTCTGTTACTGGTTTTACTACTGTTTCTACTGGCGCTTCTACTAATGAGTCTACTGTTGGCTCTACTGTTGGTTCAACTGTTGGTTCAACTACTGGCAGTTCAACTACTGGCAGTTCAACTACTGGCTCTACTATTGGCGCTTTAGCTTTAGCTTTAGTTGTTCTTTTGTTTGTTTTCTTGGTAGGTTCCTGTACTTGTACCACAGGTTTTTCCTCTACAACTGGCTCTACCACTGGTTCTACCACCGGTTCTACAACTTGATTTAACTGCCCTTCCCATAATGAGATGTGGTGCATCAACGCATCTTTCTTGCCATTAGTGCGTACCCAGCCAGCGGTTTGCTCTATCCCATGTACCAAGAACGTTAGTGTGGGGTTTTCTCTCATCATGTCCGCTGCCATTTTACGGAGTTCAACAGCTTTGTATTGTTCTAAAAATTCTAGTGATCGTGGCATAGTTGAGATACTCAGCATTTTTTGTTAACACCCCAATGTTAACACCCCATTTTATTAACGTCTCGTTTTTAAGCATAAATAATCTGGGGTGTATACGTGGGGTGTATTTAGTTTTCTCTATGATCAATAGCTGACAAAAATCTTGGAACCCAGTTGAAAAATTATTTCTCCAGAAAATTTTGTAATTGGATTACAAAACTTGATCGCATCACAAATCAGCATATAAATTCCCTAGAATCACTATTCCGTCCTGTGGTGTTCGCGTAAGTGGCGCTATTGCTTAACGAATATGATTTGTAGAGATGGAAATTTGATTGTTGACTCACCGTTGTCAACTGTAAGTGATGTTCTTACAAAGTATTTTGTTTTTTCACAAGATTGCTTTAAGTAGAGCTTTAAGGATTGCAGAGACACTGGGAGTCAACAAACTTCCCAGTGCCTTTTGCTTTTAGAGATTAAATGGTTCTAAGATTTGGATAGGTATTTTTAAACCGTTAAAAGTAGAAAATAATGGTTGATTCAAAAGGTCATAAGAGTTGACTACGACTATTTGAGCAATAGCGCCAGTCTTCAGAAAGTTTATTGCATGATTGGGTATTTCGTCTAAAAATACAGCCGTGTGTATAACTCCTTTATGTTGAATAGCAATATCTAAAACTGTTTCAAGTACCAGACCAAAATTCCAAAGTTCATCTATTGTTGGAATCGCATCTTTTCTTGTTGACTCAGTATTAAATAAATATTCATCCCAAACTATTTCAATAATACTGTTTTCACTTTTTGCAATTGGATAATCTGGAAAAATCCCCCAGTATGGTGCGTCTCTGTTTACACGCCAAGTAATAGTTGGTAAGACTTCACTCTTGACATATGCGTCATATCCGACAAATTTGGCTTCTTCTCTCAAGAATTTAGTAAGTAAATCTTGAGCGTGTTTTTGAGCGTAAGTTTTAGATTTTTTATTGAAGTTATCCATTATTGAGTTTTCTCCTCAATTTGTTTCGTCGTCAAAATTAATCAAACTCATTTGAATCATAATTCGATACCACTGTCAAACTCTTCTGGGTCATCAGTCTCTATCACCATTAGCTTAACTTCCACTGGTTCAGTATGACGATTCAAGCTTGCTGTCGTAACAATACGGGTACAACAGGGTACTTTCCTTCTAAAAAACATAGATAGAAACCTATCGCATCTTTCACAAACCTGCTTTTTGTAAGGTTTAACGCTTCACACTATTACTGTACTTTGGGTTGACGATTATTAATTTTTATCCAGTGCTAACCATTACTTACGCTCAATCCTTTGCTGTATTTGCGGTGTAGCGCTTTCTCGCACCGAATACCCAATCAACAAGCCCACACCCAGAAGCGCTACTAGACCGCCAGCAATAACCCTTGGAGAGATGGGGTGATTACGCTTGGAATCATACTGGCGGAACATCCACAATACCATTGCATATTGATGGGGTAACAAATCAAACCATTCCCGAGACTTGACTAATTTAACGTTTCTATGTTTAAACTGACGATGCAGTGAATCTTCCACCAATGCCATGTTGTCTACATAGATCGCACGAACTACCTTGTAGTCACATGGCGGTTGGCTGGAATGCAGCGTGTCTAAACGGTTCTCAACAGACCTGGTTAACCCGATTTTGCAACGACGAAGATAAACACCTGGAATGTATCCGTGATAACCTTCAGCTTCTAAGAGATATACCCATCCTGGTACATTATCGTTTCTTTGTTGCCATGTCATAATGCTGAGATTCCTTGTAAGCGCGTCTTTAACATGAAGGTAGATAGATAGATTTGAGGCACTGGAAGGAATTGGCTCGCCTCTTACCAGTGCTTCTGCTTTATTCCTGATCAGCGTTAACTTCCAGCCACTTCAAATTAACCACATTCACATCTTGCAGCGACGTAGATAAACGCCTGGAATGTATCCGTGATAACCTTCAGCTTCAAGCAAATACACCCACCCAGGTACATGATTATTGCGATATTGAACTGACATAATTCAGAGGCTCCTAGCATTAGCTTATAGAGAAATTTAGATTGCACTGGTAAGGGTTGATAGTCCTCACCAGTGTTTTTTGTGGTTAAGTCAGAAATGTGCGCTCCGCATAAAAAATTTTTAGTCACCCCTATGAAATATTTGTTGCGTTACAAATAAAAATTGTTAAGTCATGAAAAGCACAGTAATGAAGCTAGCTATGACTAGTATGTTTGTTTTTAATGGAATAGCTGTCGTTAGTATTTTGAAAGGTGAACCTGTCTTAGCTTGTATGAGTGCTACTAGTGGGCTTATGTCAGCAGTAGGAACTAAAGTAATTGAACGGTGATTTAGTTAGTACCTACACTTAAGATTTCCAAGATACTATCCGTGACATTTTTTCAGTTTTCATTAAATAAACAAATTTAAATACGTGGTCATCGTGATGTAGTTATGCTTTGGGATGCTACATGATTAAAAGAGTCTTGGAGTGTCAGCACTGGTAAGACCAGCATCTATCCAGTGCTTTTTAATTTAGAGGTCAATTCCCCCATCAAACTCATCAGGGTCATCAGTTTCTATAACCACTGGCTTAACTTCCGTTGGCTGTTGATGACCATTCAAGCTTGCAGTCGTTGGTACTGAAATCATGGGTACAATTGGGTGCTTTCCTGATAAAAATCTCACGTAAAACCCGATCGCATCTTCCACAAACCTGCTCTCTGAAAGGTTTAGCGCTTCACACCATTCTTGTACTTTTGGTTTTTGGTACTTCTTGATTCTAATTTTGTCAGCAGTCATCAACCTACCTCCGATATCAAACCAGTGAGGTTATCAAAAGCGCCATTGTCCGAAATCAAAAAACCTTTCTTTTTCAAGGCAGCATTCAGCAATGGAAGTTTAGAACCACCTCCGATTATCAGAATTTGGTCGCCACCTAGCTTGTACTGCTCTAGCTGTTTGATAACTTCCCTAAGTCTGCAATTGATGAAGTCCTGCAATTCAACCTCATATACCTTATAGAAGTTCATAGCTGAGTCACCATAAGCCAGAAACGGTATCTTATCACCGGGGGAATGACTGGAGAAATGGGGCAAGCCTTTGTTTTGTTGATCTGTGTTGTCTCCTCGGTGTGTCGTAGTAATAAGGCTTGCCCCATTTCTTTGTCCCAATGCGTCACCCGACTCAGACTTCTTGAACTTAACCCCTACTTCAATACTGCGATTGATGACATCCTTATCGGGTGCTTGCTTAATAAGTGCTTTTAGATCCGAATTGCAAACAATTTTCTCAATCAAGTACTCAGCACCAAAGTCCTTAACTGCTACTTCCCCTACTGGTTCAGAGTTAAAGAACCTGCTAATAGACGTGTTACCACCTCCGATATCACAGATAGTTACCGCACCATCTAACTTTTGACTCTTGAGCGCTGCAAATCCCTCTGGCAGTATTGCTTTAACAACTATATTAACTGTGCATGGAACGCCACACAATTCTACCCTGTGCGTTCCTTCATTCTTCCTGATGATTGGTGAATGACGCTTGACATCATTGCAGGTCACGGTAACATCCAAGTTCATCTCAGAATTTACCTGTGGTAGATGAGCCAAAGTACCTAAAAAGTATTCAAGCCACAAGGACGATTTACCAGTGTAGTCCTCAACCAATCTCATCAAATCACTACTACCACTGCGAACGGCTTGATTACCCACTAGCCAGCATTGACCCACTAAATCTGACCTGACTCCATCGACATAGCGCACATGACCTGGTAGTTTATTGGAAGTATTGGACAAGCAGCGAGCATACCAGCTAGGTTCTCTCAAAAGTTCATAGCCTTCAATGTAAGCTTTAACCCAATGATTTCCTAGGTCTATCACGGATTTGAAGTGCTTCTTATTTTTAGCTGGAATTTTAGGCATTTTTACACCCCCATTTTTTAGGGTACTTTTGGGTACATTTGATGTTGTGTTTGTTGTTTCGGAAGTCGTCATAATGCTTACTCCATATACGTTTCAAGTGATTTTGGTGGTCAAAAATGAAAGGTGATGAGAGAATTGTACCCTAAAGTACCCAAAATAGGTTACTTGTTTATTTTGAGCACTCAAGGATAGACAATTCATTTAACATATTAAGTGGTCAGCTTTTATTACTATTAAGTCAGGGTATTTTCAAGTTAATAGCAACTACAAGTTTGAGTTAATGTTAGAAAATATAAATTTTATTAACTAACAGCAACTTACATAAATATGAAAGCCTGAGTATTGAGCACAGCATGATTAATTAATAGAAACTCATACTCTGTCGGGCTAATCGGGCTAATCGGGCTGACCCCCTATAGGGAAAAATGACGGGCTAGCCAGACACGTAAAATCAAGGGTTTCAGACATCATGTCGGGCTGTAAATCGGGCTAGCCAGACGTGTAACCCGACTAACCAGAATTCAATCTTACTCTAATTACTGTTAGTTAATAATGTCTGTGTCACTAAATCCTTTACCGCAATCACCACACTTATATTGCTGTATGGTCTTAGTTGTTTTGTCTTTACCATTGCGTTTGAATTTGGTAGAACCACAATGAGGACACTCTATTTTGGTCTTAACATTCATTGATTCAACCTCTTGCTGTACCTCATCTATAATATTAGAAATAAGTAAATTTTGAGTATTTGTACTCAGTAACTCTTCACTCTCAGCCATCACATCATAATAGTCATAGCTATCGAAGTCAGGAAGCTGGATAAACTTTGGTAGTCCGGTCAGTGGTACAGCTAAAGCGAAACGATAAGCACCTGGATCGGTGAAGATGTCTAAGCCCAATTCCTCGTTTTTCTTGTCGCAGTACTCTTGAATCTTGCGGTACTGTTCAAGCAGCTTGGTCGCTTCCTCGGATGTTATTGTTTTAGCTTTGTCAATCCAGATACCAGCGTTAGCTCCGATGTGCAACTGAACGGCGTTATTCCAATCTGACCAACTCATACCAGGAATTGTGGAAGCGTCACAAGCTTGACCAATGTAGATAGCGCCGATGTTTTGATGACTGGCTTGCTTGAGTGAGTAAGTTACCTTATCCCTAAAGTAGTAGTACCCGTTGTTTTCGCGCTCCTGTGCTATAGTGCTATCTATTTCGTCAAAAATATACAGGACAAACGAGTGGTTAGCTTTTGATTTAGAACGCTGATCCAACAAATCGCAAAGTTCTTCCATCCCTGCCACATTGTCAGCATGGGTAGTGCCTGCTTTTGGCATATCCCAGTAATCTTTCTTGCTTCCGTCTTGCGGATCATAGAGACGTATCTCACCCTGACCCTTGCGAGTTTTCATGATTGCTAGTGCTAGGTTTTTCGCTGTTGGGGATTTACCTCCCGTGCTGCCTGCTGTGATCCGAACGCGCTCCCAGTTTTTAACGTAAGATTCAAACTTTTCTACTGGAACCCAGATTTTATCAATGTCAGCCTTAGCTTGTTCCTTCTTGGCTGGTTTCCTCATGACAACACACAAGATAACTGTGCAGTTGCGGTAGTCATAAGTAAACTCAGGAAACGTACCTTGCAAGCAGCCTGTCAATTTTGCGAGCTGCTCTTTGGCATTGCCTACCATCAGTTCATCATTGGTAAGAGCGTTGTTTTGGCGCGTTGCATAGGTGATGTTATACCCTACCTCAGTTTCTACCCAATTAATAAAATCCAACCTGTAACCAAAGTTTTCAAAGTAGAAGCCAGATACCCGATTAGCTACTTTTGCATATTCACTCAAACCCATAGCTTGTAGAGGTTTTTGGAGTTCCTCTACTTGTTTTGTCAGGTCATCAATGATTAAATTCTTCTGTTCCAACAAGTCCATTAATTGAGTGTGGATGTTGTTGTTGTTCAACAAGAGGGCTTCATACTTTTCAGTAATCTTCTCATCAACTTCGTCCATTCCTGCTCTAAATCGTTCAAGGGCAACAACTCTAGGCATGGATTCACTTAAGGATTTAGATAAGGATTTATTTTCCGTTTCGACTTTGGAAAACCTTAAATCCTTCCAATGCATCTTGGCATTAAAAAACTTATTATCAAACTTGAAGATGTAGGCTAGGACATCATTGAAACAGGTGATTTCCATGTCCTTTATCTCTTCCAGTGCGTCGGTCAACTCTGATTTCAGTTTGCGAATATCTTCAATCCGACCAACTAGAAGTTCTTTATTATTGAGCGTAACCTTATCATCTTCCAGAGCATTCTTTAACCGTTTGTGCAAGTCGTCTAACTGCTCATAACGCTTAGAGAAAAACGTCATAGTGCGAGTGCGAGACTCGTTAAGAAAATCCTCAACACGTGTATCCCGTTCGCTTACAATGCCTTCAAGTGTTTTGATTTTCAAGTCTTTCTCAGAAACAATTTTGAGGTATTGTTCAGCCTTAGCATTCAGTCGCTCTTGTAGTTCAGATATCTGCTTAAGATTGGCTTCCTTTTCTGTTTCAAGCACTTTGATACGACTTTTGAGTTCGTCAATCTGCAACTTAAGTCCTGCAAGTTCCCGATCCTTGAGTTGACTGTTCTTTTCCAACTTCCCCTTAAATTCGTTTTCTAGGTCAGTCTCTTTCCCGTTATAGGCAATTCCAAGTCCGAGGGCAGTAAGAGCAGTTGTAGCGCCTCCTATACCCGTTACAGCAGCAATCTTTTGTGTTAACCCTTGTGTGTGGAATGATTGAACAAGACCTACCGCGCCTAGCAGTGTGGAACCCAGAACTAAGCCAAAGTAGACGTGTTTAAACATGATAATATTCCCTAAGTAAAATATGATTTGCAGGGTGCTCTGTCTTGAACACCCTTTTTACATAAAGCGCTTTATGCTCAGAAACCTGCTGTAAACTTGGCTTCTGTTTCTTGCTTGATTTTTTCTTTTTCGTACTGAATAGCTTGAATTTCGTAGCCTTGCTTTTCAATGTCCTCACGCATTTTGGCTACTTTCAGTATTTCAGATTCCCTGATTAGTTCAGTCTGGTTTTGAGTGCCTTCTGTTCTAATCTGTTGTTGGGTCAACAGTTCGCGGTCTTGTTCAAGCTTGGACAGTTCCGTGTCACGGCTAACAACAGCGCGGTGATAGGTAACGGCTTTTTTCTCGTTGTTAACATCCAGAGTTTTGCCATCAATTAGCATTCCAATAAGCTTTTTCTGCTCATTGTCTAAAGTTGCTAAGTCCTGCTTAAGTCTGGTGTTGTTGATAGCTACACCAACAAAGTTACGCTGTCTAGCAATAACGATGTTTCGCTGTGTGGCGGTTCCTGAGTCCATTTGAGGTATAGACTCATCTATATCGGCGCTTGCTCTAGCCAAGATTTCAGAGGTATTTACTTTCCCGTCTGTCAGTCCTGAAGGATTTCTGTCTTGGTCAGTCCCTTGTACTGTTTGTGCGATCTTTGAGGTATAGCGCTGGACAGTAGAAACTACATTTGCACCTTTTTCGATAGCGGAAGCAGTACCGTTGGCTATTTCTTGAAGTTTCTCTACTACAGATGGAGGGGTGGGAACAGCAGTAGATTCTGTAGGCGGTTCTAGAACGGTTTCGGCTGCTGTTTCTGCAATAGGGGTGTTAGTTTCACCTGTTACGCGCTTAGACCCTGTTAAACCGCCTTTTTTGCCGCGATTAGACTTTTCCAGAGAAGCTCCGGTTACTGTACCTGTTTTCCGTATTGACATGGTAATATTCCTTGTATCCTTGTAAAGTTTTTGCTGGAAAGCTACTCACGCTACTAAGCTGTTGTAGTAGCTTTTCACTTCTCACCATCCGTGTGAGTGTATTCTTGCACCCGTTCGCGTCGTTTAGCCTGATCAATCTCTCTGAAAGCTTCCAGATCTCGAAAATCGATATAAACAGGCTGGCTAACCTCGCGGGGTGGCTTGATACGGGCTGTTGAGGTGCTGTCTTGTTCTTTCATGATTACTTGCCTTCTTCTAGAACTTGAGCTAAAAGCCGCAGCATGTGAACTGTCTTGCTTTTTTCGTTAGAGAGATACTTTGCAGCGTGAGAACATATGCTTACATTCATTTCGGGAACAGAGATAGTAGCGATGTAGGGGTCAATGGTTAGGTCAATCAACACGGTTGTTTCGTTCATGTTTATCAGTTCCATATGTGTGAATAAGTACCGCGAGGGTGAACCTCAAACGCGAGGCAAAGAGCTTGCAATAAATCAGCAATTTTTTGCTCTTCCGAACCTTTCATACAAGATTCAATATCAACTCCCTGAGAAGAAGTTAGTCTGGCGGAATGGTCATTTAGAACGATTTGTATGTTTATTGTTCGTTGCATTGGTCAGGTTCCTTATTTGGATAACTCTTGAAGTCTGAAAGATGCTTCACCGATAAGGTTTACCAGTTCTTGTTGGTCACGGACATCCGCTATATCGTCTCTAATCCAATCGTCTTCACCATTGTCAAAAAGCTTGATTGTAACTCCCAAATCGGCGTAGCAACGAGCGAAACCGCAGGAGTGGCGCAAGGCTTCAGAGGCACAGTGGATCACAGAGACAGTCTCGATAAAGTTAAGCTGTGGAAGCAAGTCTTGGATCTTCAAAGTAAGTTTAGGGGTTTCACCCATAGTGTCCATGTTTTGGTCGTGGTCTACAATTTGAGTCATCGAATGTTTTTTAGGTACTTGGTACACAGCCTTTCGCTGTTGGCAGGGAGAGAACCCTGCTAGCAACGGAGGCTTTTGTTTGAGAAAATACTTTAAATTTTTGGTTTTTTAACTAAATAAGGAGCTTTTTCTGGTGTGATTCTGAAGAAATGTTCGGTAGCCTTATCTGACGCTTGATTCCATCCGATAAAAATAAGATATTCGTATCGTGGGTTGTAATCATCAACATCAAAATAAACAGAAGCTGTTTCTACTTGCTGTCCAGATTTGATTTCAGAATCTTTAGCAGTTTTGAACTTGGGACTATCTTTAGGAAAATAGTCAACATCAAATCCCTCTTCAGGTGTTTTCCCGGCGAAAATGGGTACAAATAAATACCCACGACCAAATTCTTTAAAGTTTTTCCAAGAAATATAAGCGAAAAGCTCACTAAATGCAGGAATAAAGGTTTCACGCAGATGTACATGAATTTCAGCCTTTTCAAGAGTGATATTAGTGCGGTAAAGAAAATCTGGTGTTTTATCCATGTTTAAATACCTTGTTAGCTAGCTGTTAAGAGAGATTATCCCTCATGACAACCATAGGGTTATCGGCAAGTACGGCAGTCAAGATACTTGCACCAGCACACCTATGTCGCCTGTAGGGAGTTCGTTCGCACTCTCAAGTTTGAATTGTGGTGTAGGGGTGAGCGCTTGCGTTACGTGACCTGCTTGGCAGTCGTGGCGGCTTGCTCATTTGCCTTACTCTTTGAATATAAACAATAGTATTTACTTTTGCAATACTCTTGATATGAGCGTTGGTTATTTGATATATCCAATCCTATAAGAAAATAATATTGCATTAGTATTGCATTTTGATATAAAAAATTAATACTATTGATTGCAGTAGTAAAGTTTTTTGATTCAATGGAATAGTATGATTACTCTTTTACTATGTATGCGCAAACGCAAAGCTGTTACGTATAGACTTGATGAGACTGTTATAAATGCTCTAAGAGAACTAGCCATAGATAGAAACACTAGTGTCAATAATTTTTTAGAAACACACTTATTCAATCTTTTAAGAAAGGAAGGGTATATAAATCAAGACACAAGACCTCTTGGAGAAACTAGAGGAGGCGACCAAAAAAGTAAAAAACAAAAGGAGGATGAAGAATGATTAACTCTTCAAAAATAAAATTTATTGGTAAAAATTTACATCTACCACATTATTGTTATTTTGATTATGAAATAAAAAAAGAACATGCTATTAACCAAATTCGAGACATGCCTGAATTGGTTATGAAACATAGATACAAAATATTGATAGATTGTCCTCAAGACCCTATTGGGCAACTGTTTTCAAAAATAAAAATTTTATATCAATATCATGCTGCTTGGATGGATTACTATCAAGGCAACAATTCTATACTTTCAAATCCAAATCCTAGAATACAAGATTATAAAAGTCTAGCTGACTTATCAGAAGCGACTCTCAAGCTGTGTCAAGAAATTTGTCTTTATACAAGTTGGAAGTCAAAAGAGTCTATCAGTCCAATGCATTGGTTTTTAAGTATTGAACAACAATTGTGTGAAAACCTTTTCGCTAATTCTGGACTTACAGGTACAGCTAACCCAAAAGGAAAATTGACATTATACACCGAAAGTTTAGCTCTAGATAAATCTTTGGAAAAATCTAATTCACCATTATTAGAAGTTAATTTGTGTGATTTAGAACCATTGGAAGCACTTGAAGGACTAGCGTATTGCATAGCTGATAACGATACTGTGTTTAGGAATCGTCAATGGTTGGACTATTGTCGCGCTGTTAAACGGCATTATCGTGAGATGAGAAACTCAAAGCTAAACCCTGTTTATTTGATTGATGGAGAAATCACAAGATCAGGACGCGGGAAAGACTTTCGGTGAATTGTGAAGATTACCGATTTAAATTTCCAAAAGTTGAAAGCGTTAGTGTGTCTGTAATAGAGTGAATCTATTCAATTAAAAAGTCTTTGCTTATGTCAAGTAAATTTGCCGATTCAGAAACAACTGAGTCACATTTTTTTTCGTCCAAAAATTTTGTAACTGGATTACAAAAATTAAAAAAGCTGGATATCAACCAGCCGTTTGTCCCTTATTAGGTGATACTCATGAGTCGCCATAAAAAATCGAAGACGACCGATAGTCATAATTATACCGTAAAAGCAATAGCAATTGAACGCAATCCATGTTCTGATTGTGGTACTTACTGGGTTGAAGCCGTCCACACAGCAGATTATTCAAAGATTGGCAATCGTTGTCTTGGATGTGGTAAGACCGTGTTGTGGGATGTGCCAAAAAAGAGAGATACAAGCAAAAATTAACCCCACATGAGTGGGGTAATAAATGCTTGATAAGCTATGCGGTTTTGGCTTCATTTCGCTCTATTCGCAACTTTCCATTACAAAGCTGCTGTATCAACTCCGAGCGTGTGATCAAAAATTCTTCTGAAATTAAATTCAGTGTGTCCCATGCGTCATCTGTTAAATATACGGTTCTAGGCTTTTTAGCTTCACCATGTCGTGGTGTTGAACCTCCTCTAGTAGTAGTTTTCATAGTTATCCTGATAATTTTTTATATTGACACCCATACTTTTCAGGTTAACAAAATCTCACTAGCGCGTCAACACTGAGAAACCTTTTAAAGACCATTGACACACCTGTGGTTCAAATGTTAGCTTTTAGAAGCAACAAAAGAGGTGACGACCAAGACGGTACGCCACCACACAAATACACTAGATGGGCTAATCGCCCAAGGATATATAAATCATGGCACTTGGCATCAATAATTCCAACCCTTCTAACTACCAAGGAATCCGTACTCGATTTGTTCCCAAAATGAACGCTAGTCAACCCATTGACCGGGAGGGCGACCGTGTTGTAGGTGGTACAGCAGCGTTAATCTTCCAAGGTTTTGCAAAACGAAACATCGTAAACGGTGAAACTGGAGAGTCTATCACTCTCGAAGCGCTGGTATACGGTTGCCTTGGATCTGACGGGAAATTCAAAAATATTCCAGTCATTGTCAATGAGAACCTTCTTACCCTTGCGTTCAAAAAGATGGGTCTTGAGGTTCCTACGATTGAGAAAGTCAATCCATTAGCCGCTATTCCAGGCATGGAAGGGTTTGAGGGGCTTTACGACATTGATAAGGATAAGCTTTACGATGTTGTCTATCCTTTACGCGGCAAGCTTTTCACAGGACGGATGAACCAAAAACAGTCTAAGCGAGGTGTTTACTACTTTGCTCTAGACTTGGAAACTCTTGAACCTGTGATGGTCGATGGTCAACACAAGGCACTTCAAAAACCCGACCAAACAAAACCTGAATCCACTGATTTTGATTGGGATGAATAACTTCTAAAAACTAAAATCCCGCCAACTATGGCGGGAGACTTCGTTATTAGAAAAAATTCAATCATACCAACTAAAATCATGGACGATCTAACAGACATTTTATCAGGTTTTGGGGTTGATTTCAACAATCCTGAAACCTTATTTGATTATTCAGAATCCTCTGTAAATAGTACAAGTGAATTATCAGAATTATCAGGTTTCGGAATTGATTTTAATAATCTAGTTCCTGTTTTTGAAGTAGAGGAAATTGAATCTCAAACCATTGAAATTCCAATTGTTATAGAAAAAGAAGAAATAGTTTCAGATGGTTTAAAGTCTAATCAATTAAGGTGTTCAGATAATTCAATCATCACCTACAACGAACGACCAGACGCAAAGACCATTAAATGTTTCTCACCAATTGAAATAGACGCTAACTGGTGTGTAAATAGAAGTAACCTTCTCACTTTTGATGAATTAGTAGAACTCTATACTGAACGATATAAAG
This sequence comes from Brasilonema angustatum, assembly GCF_059505445.1. Classification (NCBI taxonomy): domain Bacteria; kingdom Bacillati; phylum Cyanobacteriota; class Cyanophyceae; order Nostocales; family Scytonemataceae; genus Brasilonema; species Brasilonema angustatum. The sequence continues at coordinate 24,852 of NZ_JCACKO010000058.1, forward strand.
AGTACGAGTCAAAAGTTGAGGAAGCTAAGAAAGGAAAAACCAAACTACCATTTAGACCTAGTTTAGACATCCACGTCTATGAACAAATCGACACTGAATTTAAATTTATTTCTATAATCTTTGGACAACAAACACTTCAGGAATTATTTACTCAAGAATCTAGACAACACGTTACCACACAAATTAATCTTTTACCAGGTGAGGACGGTGTTACACACACTTTCATTTTTGTTGATCCGAAGTTTGAAACGCTAGTAAACAATAAATTACGGAGTTTGGGCAAAGACCCACTACCCGTCCTGAGTTGTCGAGATTGTGATGGTTTCGATTATCTCAGGGTTGTCTTGGGATGGGACGTGAGATCCAAGCAAGCGACTCAAAAACGTCTTGGATTCTTACCTAAGTTTTACCTAACCCTAGCAGCCCACAACGCCGAAGCAGAGTTAAATCTGATATTCCACGGTGAGATGTTGAAACGGGTGATAACTCTGCAAAAATCCGTTGGTTACGAGCGAATTGAAAAAGTGTCTAAAGTAGTCAAGTGCATCTGGGAGAAACGAGACAAGTACAACGGCGATCATACTGTTGATTATGTTTCTCTTACTCAAGAGGTTCAGATAAACGGTGACTCAGAAGGATACGAGAGCTACTTAAGAATGGTAGACACTATCAAATCACATGGGATAATCAGTCTTGGAAACTTCGCCAGCGCGTCAGGGTACAAGTTAGACGCTAAGGATTTACTCAGTAAAAAAGACAAGGAAGATATCGTACAGTCTTTTCTGAACCGTCCCGGCGATTTTTTAGCTTATTCACTGGGTGATTCTTGTAACGCTGAAATTCAGTACGCTTTCAAAGACCGGATTAACGAGATAGCGGTAGACCTCGGATGGGAGAATAAGGAAATAGTACCTTCTCTGACAGTTGGTGGCACGGTCGATTTGATGGATAAAGCAGCTTTGGCAACATTTCTCAAGTTAGGAGATGAGAAAACACACTGGCGTAAAGCAATTAACGAGTATATTACAAAAGAGTGCTTACCTTACACCCCGCGTCAACTGGTGCAAAATTCCGCCCATACCCGCGCTTTACTTGCCAAAGGCTTTGGTGGTCGGATTGGTCAAAACCAGCCTACTGTAGCTCAAATTCCACGCAAGCTGAAGACAAGAAAGCAAGGACAAGGCATGGTAGAGGGGATTGAGCTAAAAGGAATTTTCAAACTAAGAAAAATTAACGGACGATACGACGCTCAGATTGTAGTTGACATTGACATTTCTGGGTGTTATGCGGAATCTCAGAGAATGCAATTGTTCTTCTTTGGGCGACCAATTATTGGTGGTTTGATAACTAATACTTACAGTAAAAATCAATATCTCACATTAAGAGAATGGTTAATTAGTTTTAATGTTGATGTGGATAGTTTAATCAAACTAAGGGAGGAATTTAAAAAATCAGGTGTTATACCAGATGAAATTTGGGGTGAGTTGTTACCTGGTAATTTTTCCTTATATCTCAATGTTGAGAAGTTAGAAAACCCTCAAGACATAGTAGTCTCATATGTTCACCCCACGGTACAAAAACACGAAATACTATCTAAACTACTTGCAGATTCTTTAAATGGAAACAAAGACGCAATTGAAAAAATCAAACAAGGATACACAAAAATAAATATTTACGAAATAAAATGTGGATATGTTAATTACGATATTCTTCAATGGTTGTTCTTTGTTGCCAATCCAAAACTAAGAGACGAAATACTTGATAATTCTCAAGTTTTAGCTTTTGCAATATATCCAAAAAGTTCTCGGATTACTTCAGATAAAGAGATTTTGCAAGAACAGTTCGATGAATGTCAAGAACGACTCAACACTGTTAGAACAACTTGGAGTCATAAAAACCACATGATAATAAACGGTGGTAATGGATGGTTTCAATATGGTGAAATATACGAAGATTGTCATGCTTGGTATGGTTTCACTATTGGTGAACTAATTTTAAATCAGTACCTTAGTAAACGTAAAGTTGCACAGTGGGTTAAAAAGAAATGTCCAGCCGATTTGTTGTACAAATTGTTTTGTAACACTAAGTTTGGAGTTTCCATATCACCACTGTTTAATACAAGTAATATCGTAATTGGCAACAACATCACTGCAAGAGCACGGGTTTTAGCTTGGTGCATGGAGAAATCTTTAAACGGGTTTCCAACAATAACAGACGGGTGTTTCTTCTTAATTAACAATATTCTTTATGAAGGACGTGACACAATAGATAGTCGTTGTATTAATCCAGATAGTCCTAATTCACAACTAAGTCAACGAAATTTATCTAGCGCTCCATTATCTTTTGAATTTACTGGTGAAGACAAATTATTTACTTATAAATTCAAAGTCAAAGAATGGTTAAGTAAAAAAGGTAGACTACTACTTTTATGTGATGTTGAACAAATTAACAAATCTACCAAAGTTGTTCAAATATTTGAGAGTCTACAACCTTTAGTTAGTCGTTACTTTAATCCTAACAACGACAATAACGATTCTGATAACCAAAATACTGTTTTGAACAGTTGTAAAACAAAAATCAATCCCAGTGAACGTGATAATGTTGGTAAAGATTTCATCTGTAAACTAGTTAAAAATTATATCAGAACCAACTTTCCCTTGATGGATGTACTAACAGTAAACACAAACAAAATTGAGGTGGTTGCAAAAGACGAAAAATACAATAGTTTAAAATCAGACGAAAAAACTAGTGATATGGTAGAGATTCAAGAAAAACCTAGAGTAGGTATGGCAGATTTTGAAATCAAGAATATTTACCATAGTGGTGCTAATCAGGGAATGGCTAATTATCAACTTATCACTAGTCAATATACGATTAACGTTCCTGAAAACACCAGTAATAAAGAAATTGTAAAATATCGTTGTCAACATGGGTTAATTCTGTTCTCTTGTTATGTGAAAGAAACCTCTGATAAATCAAAGCAATGGACACACTCTTTTAACGACCATGAAAAAACTAACGCTTATAGAGGATATGAATCAAGTAAACTTCACAGGGGAATAATCACCGGAAATGATGGTAAACCAGCTATAACGAACCGATACGACAATCAAAACCCAGCAATTGATATGATAAGTCAAATTGCAGAAAATCCACACAAGGTAAAACGTCAAAATGTTGCTATTAAACTAGTATCCTTGTCAATCAACGAGTACAAGAAAAATCATCGTAAATATGATGAACTTGGGTTAAAACCTGGCGACCAAATGAAACGAGTAATCTTGCCAGTAGAATTCTCACCATCAACCTACAAATATCAAAATGCTGAACAACTCTTTGGATGGATAGACGCTGTTGTTAAGTCGAAAGCAAAATATGGTCAATCGATTGAAGCATTCTTTGTTAATTCGGATAGTAGCCTAAATCATCAAAAGATGATTGAGTGGGGTCTAGCTGCTGTTGAGCGAGGTGTTATAGACCCAATTGAAGAATTAATCAAAGAAAGCAAGAAAACCCGTAAAGCTAAAACTATCAACCGACATCACCCTGAATATGAACTGCTGTTACATTGTAAATCTACTTTAGTAGGGGAGAAAAATGTCAATGATGAAATCAAATCAATGATTCTAGAAGAATCTGATTGTGATGGGAATATTTCAGATGAACTTCTTGATTTAGAGGATGAGTAAAAATGGGAGAAGCAAAACGTAAAAAACAATCTGAACACACAAAAACGTCTTTAACTGACACACATAATGTATTTAGAATAGATGAACTAGACGACAACACTGTATTAATCAGTAATCTGGAATTAGAAAAAAGAGGATTTAAAGAAGCACCAAAAGATTATAGTGAAATTGAAGAACAACTACTGTTAATGACTCTTGGGTTAGAACGTCCTTCTAAACAATGTTGGGTAAAGTTAAACAAACCCATCGCAGTAAACAAAAAAGTTGTTGGAACTTTGTCACACCATCCTAACTTGACCAATCTCGGACTTCCTACTTTAACAGTAGAACGTTTGTTGGACTAAAACACCAATTCTCCCATCTCTATATTCACCTACAGTACCCCTCATCTCATCAAAACGAGCGAACGTCCATAAACACCCATCACCCCTCTAGCGCGTGGAGGGTTTTGCTTTGTGTGGGTTCAATCGGTGGTGTTTGCGCGTAACCCAATAATTCATAGCAGCTTACGAAATCTTGCGCCAGTCCTAGCAAAACATCAACATCAGAAATTTTAATATCGTCAAGTTCAAAATCACTAATTAAATTCTTGACCCGTTCATCCGATCCACGTTCAGGCGATGAATGTAGATAAGCGCGTACCAGTTCTTTTAGTTGAGGGGCGTACTTGGCAGCAATTCGCTGCTTTTTGGGACTTGAAAACTGAGTCATAAGTACGTTTGTTCTATAGTCTCTTTATAATACTACGGTTGTAGAAAATTCAATCAATTTCAGTTAACACGCATATTTATTAATACTACGGTTATGTTCAATTAAAATAATTTGGTTAAACACGTATATTTTTAATAACTAAATAATAATGAGATTTCAATGTCAAATTTACGAAAAAACTATGAGTTAAAAGTCGTAAATATAACAAACGTCTCCGTAAGAAGAGTTGCGTCAAAATTATTGTTACTCAGTATTGTAACTTATACTACATAAATCGGTGTATTAGTTTCTAATCATGGCTTATAGTGATTCATATCCGTACAAAACAATACTACAATGTTTGACGCAAAAATTCTCAGCCTATAATCAGGGTTTCGGCGATTAAGTCGATTTTTTTTAGGCTCTTATTGTGTATTTCCGGAAAAAAATTTTTTCTCCGTACAGTGTCACTATCAAAAACATCACTACATGGGAGACGCCGGAGCGAAGCGACGGCGCGAGGGCAACGCAGTTGCCTGTGTGCTCAAGCGCAGCGTAGGGGATGCCGTGATTACCCCCGCCAGATTTAGCTACAACCCCATCAAAACCAATCGCCGCTACGATACATCATTTAGCGGTTTTATAGCAAATATCTCATTAGCGATGCCTAGAAGGTCAATGGCGACGCTTTGACTTGAAAAGGTTACAGGCTATGGATTTGGGGAAATGTTCAGAGTTCGGCGCGGTCGGTTGGGCGGTTGGGTGGTCGGGATGGGACTGATAAGCAGAATCGGGAAAAGTTGCGGCGATCGCACAAGTTTTTCTTATTTCCAACGAAGACGCCCGACCGGAGGGAGGGCGGACAGGTCGTGGGTGATAGCGACGCTTGGATGGGGGTAGGACGGGCAGTCAGTCCGTGGGTGGTATGTTTGGTCATTCGGCTTGGTGAAGCTGGCGAAAAACCTTTTTTTTCCTGGCTTGGACAAAAATTTGAAACAGCGCTAAAGAATTTCGAGATACGTCCCCAATTTTTCAAGTTCAAAATTTCCGGGGGTGTGACGCGATGCCCGACCGGAGGAAGGGCATCTTTCAACGTGGAAGGTAACGCGCGGCTAGTGGCGGCGGTCGCGCGGTTGTTGGTGACACCCTGCGGCGTCACATCGGCGTACGCCTGATATGGGGTGCTTGTATGTGCAGTGGTTTGTGGGCGCGGTTGTTGGTGACACCCTGCGGCGTCACACAAAACACAACACCCCATTCTCACAAAAATTATTGCAGAGATGAATACCAAAAGTCTACTTTACAACAATTATTTAGTGATATGGGGTGTATGTAGATAGTCCACAATAATGATGTAGTGATATGGGGTATTACCTCTTGTGCACAACACCCCACTCTTCGATTAGTGGGTTGGTCTCGTTTCTGCAAGATTTAGGCGATGCCTTCGGCGGCTGTGCGATCGCTCTCCCCAAATCCGCTCCTAGAGCGGGTTTTAGACTTGATGATATGGGGTGTTACCGGTGTGGTGCTGCAATAGTCTGCACGGAAGCTGACGAAGTGTGCAGGATGTCTGCACGTGCAGAAGCCGTCAAGTACAAATGCATGTATGATATGGGGTATTATCTATGTTGTGCACAACACCCCACTCTTCGATTAGTGGGTTGCAACATATTGATGCGGTAGGTGGCGATCGCCTAAAGACTAGCAGCCTGAAACCCGCTCCCAGAGCGCATTCTAGAATCAAGAGTTATTTAGGTGACATGGGGTGCTGAAAGAGTGGTGCTCAAAGAGTCTGCACGGTCGCCGACGATATGTGCACAACGCCTGCACGTGCACGACTCCTCAAGCATCAGTCTGCACGACAAATAACTGATATGGGGTGCTTAAACGGGGTGTGCACAACACCCCACTCATCGATGAGTGGGGTGTTGTGCACACCCCGTTTAAGCACCCCATATCAGTTATTTGTCGTGCAGACTGATGCTTGAGGAGTCGTGCACGTGCAGGCGTTGTGCACATATCGTCGGCGACCGTGCAGACTCTTTGAGCACCACTCTTTCAGCACCCCATGTCACCTAAATAACTCTTGATTCTAGAATGCGCTCTGGGAGCGGGTTTCAGGCTGCTAGTCTTTAGGCGATCGCCACCTACCGCATCAATATGTTGCAACCCACTAATCGAAGAGTGGGGTGTTGTGCACAACATAGATAATACCCCATATCATACATGCATTTGTACTTGACGGCTTCTGCACGTGCAGACATCCTGCACACTTCGTCAGCTTCCGTGCAGACTATTGCAGCACCACACCGGTAACACCCCATATCATCAAGTCTAAAACCCGCTCTAGGAGCGGATTTGGGGAGAGCGATCGCACAGCCGCCGAAGGCATCGCCTAAATCTTGCAGAAACGAGACCAACCCACTAATCGAAGAGTGGGGTGTTGTGCACAAGAGGTAATACCCCATATCACTACATCATTATTGTGGACTATCTACATACACCCCATATCACTAAATAATTGTTGTAAAGTAGACTTTTGGTATTCATCTCTGCAATAATTTTTGTGAGAATGGGGTGTTGTGTTTTGTGTGACGCCGCAGGGTGTCACCAACAACCGCGCCCACAAACCACTGCACATACAAGCACCCCATATCAGGCGTACGCCGATGTGACGCCGCAGGGTGTCACCAACAACCGCGCGACCGCCGCCACTAGCCGCGCGTTACCTTCCACGTTGAAAGATGCCCTTCCTCCGGTCGGGCATCGCGTCACACCCCCGGAAATTTTGAACTTGAAAAATTGGGGACGTATCTCGAAATTCTTTAGCGCTGTTTCAAATTTTTGTCCAAGCCAGGAAAAAAAAGGTTTTTCGCCAGCTTCACCAAGCCGAATGACCAAACATACCACCCACGGACTGACTGCCCGTCCTACCCCCATCCAAGCGTCGCTATCACCCACGACCTGTCCGCCCTCCCTCCGGTCGGGCGTCTTCGTTGGAAATAAGAAAAACTTGTGCGATCGCCGCAACTTTTCCCGATTCTGCTTATCAGTCCCATCCCGACCACCCAACCGCCCAACCGACCGCGCCGAACTCTGAACATTTCCCCAAATCCATAGCCTGTAACCTTTTCAAGTCAAAGCGTCGCCATTGACCTTCTAGGCATCGCTAATGAGATATTTGCTATAAAACCGCTAAATGATGTATCGTAGCGGCGATTGGTTTTGATGGGGTTGTAGCTAAATCTGGCGGGGGTAATCACGGCATCCCCTACGCTGCGCTTGAGCACACAGGCAACTGCGTTGCCCTCGCGCCGTCGCTTCGCTCCGGCGTCTCCCATGTAGTGATGTTTTTGATAGTGACACTGTACGGAGAAAAAATTTTTTTCCGGAAATACACAATAAGAGCCTAAAAAAAATCGACTTAATCGCCGAAACCCTGATTATAGGCTGAGAATTTTTGCGTCAAACATTGTAGTATTGTTTTGTACGGATATGAATCACTATAAGCCATGATTAGAAACTAATACACCGATTTATGTAGTATAAGTTACAATACTGAGTAACAATAATTTTGACGCAACTCTTCTTACGGAGACGTTTGTTATATTTACGACTTTTAACTCATAGTTTTTTCGTAAATTTGACATTGAAATCTCATTATTATTTAGTTATTAAAAATATACGTGTTTAACCAAATTATTTTAATTGAACATAACCGTAGTATTAATAAATATGCGTGTTAACTGAAATTGATTGAATTTTCTACAACCGTAGTATTATAAAGAGACTATAGAACAAACGTACTTATGACTCAGTTTTCAAGTCCCAAAAAGCAGCGAATTGCTGCCAAGTACGCCCCTCAACTAAAAGAACTGGTACGCGCTTATCTACATTCATCGCCTGAACGTGGATCGGATGAACGGGTCAAGAATTT
>NZ_JCACKO010000059.1:0-32988 GCF_059505445.1 Brasilonema angustatum
CTCCTCTGCTCCTCTGCTGCCTATTTGTATCAACCTTAAAGTGAAACGGTATTACTTGCGGAGGCTGCATTTCTAGCGCTTTGCGTCTCGAAATAGATCCAGGACTTACGCAAAAATAACGCTATTGTATGATTGCGATCGTCCCTTGCGCGTGCCGTTAGGCATAGGGAAGCAATCGCAAAGCCTTATTTTTCGTCGCGAGTGCGTAAGTCCTAACATCTTTTTTTTTCCATTTAGTTCTAACTAAAACATATTGATTTTTAGGGTATTTATGCGTTGAAGCTGTGTAACACAACTTTACATATAGATTGAGTAAATATCTGTTTTTAGAGCCAACAAATCACGATTATGTTGAGAATTGTTAAAAATCAAAGTTTCAAGTAAAGTTTATTTTCATTTCATCCAAGAAGAAACTAAATACTGTTAGCCTGTGAATGAAGAATAGCATCAAATTTAGTTCTAATTACAGGTATTTTTAGATTCTTAGCCAAGCCAAATAGTTCTTGAATAATCTTTAGTTTTATACCCATTAGTAAACTTCTCGCCAAAAACCCTAGAAAATTAGATTCAGTTTCTAAACCTTATGCTGATTCCACTTCCCAGCCCAAACATGAAACATTATTGTAATGAATGGATTGAAGAATGGTGCCAAGAAAATGGCTGGACAGATTTATTTGAAGAGCGGTGTAATAACTATTGGGCATTTCCTCCAGGTGCAGTTATGCCTGAGCCAATTCCTACCCATACGTTGAGATTGATAAAAACTCAAAAGGGACTGACATCTCAGGAAAAACTTTGGTCGGTGTCAGCAGTATTTGGGACAGTTGTAGCCGTCGTTTCTACTTACTTATTAAAATGTCCAATACCTCTGGTTTTAGCTTTTGCTTTTGATGCAATGACGGCAGCGCAACTTGAGGTAGAGTGATCTCAAGAATAAGTCATTTTCAGTAGTACTGAGTGTTGTAGACGCCACATAACAATCGGCACACAGTATTTGCATGGGGGCTATTTTTATGATGTGCTGGGGTTAATAGCTAAGATTTAGATAAGTAAAAGCGTTCTCCTTAAAGGGGGGCGTTTTTTGCATTTCTTGTTTTAGAGAGATTCAAAAAAATAAATCTCTAGCCTCAGTCCACAGGAGAAGGGCTTTGCCGAGTATGGTTGATCGTGGACGTAGCTGGTGATTCGTTTTAAAGCAGCTGGAGATTGATTTACGCACTATGTGTCTTATCTGCTTTTGTCAGCTTCGTTTAGATCTCCAACTTATAAAAAGAAAGACATCCTGAAAATACCTTACCTTAAAGTGTTAACCAGTGGAATGTCGTCAATAAGAATGTTACATAAAATACTGTAGTGATTGAGAAGATGTAGTGTAAACCACATTTATTTTGATATAAAGGCATAACTAAATTACTAAAAAATCATTGTTGATAAATAATTATCCTATGCGACAATTCAATCTACAGAATGTGGAAAATACTCTACATATAAGAAAAAAAAGGAACTTAAATCTATGGATCTCTTATCTGAATCTGCCTTAGACAATCTTCAAGCTTCCCAATCTACATTCAACCCATCCGCCACATCTAACTTCAACTTTGGTACTCCACAAGACATTATCGGTGGCGCAAACTTCGAAGGAAGCGGTAGTTCCATCTTTACAGTCAACAGCATTGCCGATGTGGTGGATGATAGTGATGGGGTGATGACGTTGCGTGAAGCGATCAACTTTGCAAACGCGATCGGTGGAAAAGACTCAATTGTGTTTGACTCTTCGCTATTTGGCTCTGCACAGACAATTACCCTCAGTCTGGGACAACTGAGTATTACCGACAGCTTGAGCATCAATGCCCCAGTTGATCCGTTCACAGGTGCAGACTTATTGAGTGTGAGTGCCAACAATGCTTCACGGGTGTTTGAGATTGGAACCGGAGCAACAGTCAACTTCTCTGGGTTGATTATTGCCAATGGCAGTGTGACGGGTGACAACGGTGGTGGTATTAAGAACAGTGGCACTCTCACCTTAGACAATAGTATTGTTCGCAATAACACCGTGGTTGATAACCTGTCTGCCATTGGCTCTGGCGGCGGCATTTACAACACGGGTATCCTGACGGTGAACAACAGTACTATAAGCGACAACCAGGTATTCTCCATAGCTAACGGCGGTTTAGGCGAGGTCGTCGGTGGCGGTATTTCAAACACGGGCACTGTTGAGGTAAACAACAGTACTATAAGCGACAACTTGGCACGCTTTGCGGGAAGCGGCATTTATAACTTCACCGGCGGCACTGTTGGGATGACTAACAGCACCATCGTCGGAAATAAAGGTACTAGTATCTCGAATGGCGGCACTATGAATGTGAGCAACAGCACCATCAGCAACAACAGCACTGCTGATGGTGGCACCACCGGCGGCATCTCAAACGGCGGCACTATGAATGTGAGCAACAGCACCATCAGCAAAAATTTAGGCTTGACAGGCGGCATATCGAACACCGGTACTCTAGAGGTGAGCAACAGCACCATCAGCGACAACCCAGGATATTTTGTTGGCGGCATTGAGAACTTCGGTACGGTGACGGTGAGCAATAGTAGCCTGACTGGTAACTCAGCACAGAACGGCGGCGGCATTGCTAATTTCGGCGGTACGCTAACGGTAACCAACAGCAACCTGAGTGGCAACTCAGCCACCAATGGCGGCGGCATCTATAACGACGGCACTCTGAGGCTGAACAACAGCACCATCACCAATAACAAGGTAAACAGCTTTAACAAGACCAGTGGCGGCGGCATCTATAACGGCGGCGGTACTCTTGAGGTCAGCTACAGTACCATAAGTGGCAACTTGGCAAGCAGCAGTGCTCCCGATCCCAGTGGCGGTGGCATATATAACGAAAGCGGTACTGTGACGGTTAACTACAGCACTTTGAATGGCAACTCTGTACAGGGCTTCAGGGACAGCGGTGCTGGTGGCGGCATCTATAACAGCAGCGGCACTATGAATGTGAGCAACAGTACCATCAGTGTTAACAAAGCAAGCGATGGTGGCGGTATCTTTAACGGCGGCACTATGAATGTGAGCAACAGCACCATCAGCGGTAACTCAGCAATTCAGAACACTTACTTCCCTCATGGCGGCGGTATCTCTAACAGCGGCACTCTTGAGGTCAGCTACAGCAGCATCAGCGATAACTTGGTAAGCGGAGGCGGGTTATTCTCCCCCAGTGGCGGTGGCATCTATAACACTGGCACTGTTAAGGTGAGCTACAGCAATCTCAGTGGCAATTCGGTAAGCGGCAGCGGCATCTTCGGCCCGAGTGGTGGTGGTGGTGGGATTTCTAACATTGGCGGCACTCTTGAGGTGAGCAACAGCACCATTTCCGGGAACTCGACAAGCCAAGACGGCGGCGGTATCTTTAACGACGGTAGAGCCAAAAAATCTACTGTAACAGTTACCAACAGCGCCATAGACAACAACTCGGCAACCAACAATGGCGGCGGTATCGCCAACTTCAGCGGCACCATTGAGGTCAGCAGCAGCAGTATCAGTGGTAACTCGGGAGGAAACGGTGGCGGCATCTTTGATAGTAGTGGCACAGTTGGTGTGAGCAACAGCAGCATCAGCAACAATTCGGCAAGAGATGGCGGTGGTATCTCCAGCAATCCCAACAGCAGTGTTGAAGTGAGTAACAGCATTCTCAGTGGCAACAAAGTAGGCAATATAGGCGGTGGTATCTTTAACAGTGGTACTGTGAATGTAAGCAACACTACCGTTACGGCAAACGAAGCATTAGTCAGCGGTGGTGGCATCTGGAACGGCAACACTCTGACGGTGAGTAACAGCAGCTTGAGTAATAACAGAGCACGCTTTGAGGGTGGCGGTATCACTAACTTTAGTGGTAGCACTCTAACAGTGAGCAATACCACCCTTAGTGGTAACACGTCAGAAAATAACGGTGGTGGTATATATAACAATACTTATCTGACACTACTGTTCAGTACCCTCACCCTCAACCAAGCCGCAAATGGTGGTGGGGTGTTCAATAATACTTCTGGTACAGCTAGAGTGCGAAACACGATTATTGCCGCCAACCTCGCCAGTTCAGGTGGTGTCAACCCGGATGTAGCAGGTAACTTCATTAGCGATGGCTATAACTTGATTGGCGATATCACGGGCAGCGGTGGATTTGGGGCCACAGGAGACATAGTTTCTGGTGTAAGCGGTGACAAAGCCGATATTCAGGCGTTGGAATTTTCCTTTGCCTGATAAATATAGCGCTTCACGGGGATCTCGAAGCCCCCGCAAGCCTGAAGCGCTTACAGCGGTGTCTCATATCAAATCCGTTTGTATCGGAATTATTTCTCCTTCCTCTCCCTCTGCGTCCTCTGCGCCTCTGCGGTTTTTTAATCATTCAGATGCTACCGGATTTGATATCACCTGTAGCTGTGGGATGTCAATTATCGATATAACCAAACACGCAACAGCGAAAGCAACTGTTCAATGTCTACAGGTTTGCTAACATAATCTGATGCGCCTGCTTCAATACACTTTTCTCTGTCACCTTGCATTGCCTTTGCTGTGAGTGCGATGATTGGCAGGGATTTAAACTGATTGTTCTGCCGAATTAGGCGCGTTGTTTCGTAACCATCTATTTGTGGCATCATAATATCCATCAAAACAACATCAATGTCTGGTGTGTTTTGCAAAACTTCAATGCCATCTCTACCATTTTCGGCATATAAGACCTGCATTTGATAACGCTCTAGCATACTCGTGAGGGCAAAGATATTACGCATATCGTCATCTACGATAAGAACTTTTTTACCCGCAAGTACAGGATCATTGGAATGCAACTGTTCTAACATTTGTCGCTTGGGCGCAGGCAAATTTGCTTGAACTCGATGCAGGAATAATGCTGTTTCATCAAGGAGACGTTCAGGCGATCGCACATCTTTTATAATAATCGTCTCTGTCAAGCGCCTCAGTTGAGTGTCTTCTGCCCGACTCAATTCTCTTGCTGTATAAACAATAATTGGTAGTGCTTGACCATTGGGATGCTGTTTGATTCTTGTGATCAGTTCAAACCCGCTCATGTCAGGCAGACCCAAATCGAGAACGACACAATCATAATACTGGTTTTCTATCGCTTCTAGCGCCTGGCCAGCAGTTTTCACACCAGTGATTGCAACATCTGTGTCACCAATCAATTCCATAATACTATGGCGTTGATTATCGTCGTCTTCCACAATCAGCAGATTCTTGACTGGGCGTTCAACAAAACCTTTAATATTGCTCAGTGCTTGAGACAACACCTCAGTGCTGACTGGCTTTTGTATATAAGCAATGGCACCTAGTTGCAACCCGCGCTGTCGCCCTTCCTCAACAGTCATGATATGTACTGGAATATGACGGGTGCTTGGATCATGCTTGAGGCGATCCAGTACCGTCCAACCATCCATTCCTGGTAGACGGATATCCAAAATGATCGCTGAAGGTTGAAATTGTTGTGCCAGTGCTAAACCCCCGCTACCATTATGGCCAACAATAACTTTAAATTCTTGTTGGCGTGCCATGTCTAAAAGGATACGGGCAAAATTGATGTCATCTTCAATTATAAGAAGTATGCGTTCACCTTCTTCAATATTGCCTCTGTCGTCGGTGAGGGGAGTCAGGGAGTGAGGGAATGACGGAGTGAGTGAAGGAGTGTTAGCGAAGCGAGCCGTAGGCTGGGAGGGAGGGAGTGAAGAAGGAAGCAAAGGAAGTGAGGGAGAGACTTCTAATTTTGAATTGATTTGTTCTCCTTCCTGGGGTAAGTACAGTGTAAAAGTACTACCTTCCCCAACACGACTGTGAAGTTTAATTTCTCCACCAAGAAGACGGGTGATTTCGCGACTCACCGATAAGCCTAACCCCGTACCGCCATATCTGCGACTAGTGGTGCCATCAGCTTGTTGAAACGCCTCGAAAATTATTTTTTGGTTATCTACAGCAATGCCAATGCCCGTATCGCTGACTGCAAATGCTATCACAGTTTGAGCGCGATTCAAACTTTCCTGGTCATGACTCCACCCTTGTGTTGTCACAAACACCTGCAAGCCGACTTCTCCATGATCTGTAAATTTAAAAGCATTGGCGAGGAGATTTTTCAAGACTTGTTGTAAACGCTTTGTATCGCTGTAGATACTTCTTGGCAGTTCGGGGGCGAATTGTATGGTGAAATTCAGCGCTTTATCAATCGCGATTTGTCGAAAAGTTCGCTCAATGTTCTCTTGCAATTCTGCAAGCAGCATTTGCTCAATGTCAATTGACATTGTTCCAGATTCAATTTTTGCCAAATCCAAAATGTCATTGATCAGCGTCAAAAGGTCGTTTCCTGACGAGTAGATCGTACGACTATACTCGACTTGTTTAGCTGTGAGATTTTTGTCCACGTTATCTGCGAGCAATTTCGCCAAAATCAACAAGCTATTTAGCGGTGTCCGTAGTTCATGGGACATGTTCGCCAGAAACTCAGACTTATATTTTGACGAGAGTGCTAGTTGTTCTGCTTTCTCTTCTAATTCTCGGCTTGTCTGTTCAATTTCATTATTTTTGCGCTCAACTTCCTTGTTTTGCAAAGCTAATAATTCCGATCTTTCTTCTAGTTCAGCGTTCGTCTCTTGTAATTCTTCTTGCTGTTTTTTCAGTAAATCCTCGGAGGCTTGGAGCGATTTTGCTTGTTCTTCTAGGCGCTTGTTTGTTTCCCTGAGTTCGCTTTGCTGACTTTGTAACTCCTGTGCTAAAGACTGGGACTGTTTGAGTAACTCTTCAGTACGCATACTGGCAGCGATGGTGTTCAATACAATCGCTATGCTTTCAGTAAGTTGGTCAAAGAATGACAGATGAATTTCACTAAAGCGTCGGAATGAGGCGAGTTCAATCACTGCGGTGACTTGTCCTTCAAACAGGACAGGTAACACAACAACATTCAGCGGAGTCGCTTCACCTAAGCCAGAACTAATCTTGATATAGTCGTGCGGTACCTCTGTCAGCAGAATGCGTTCTTTTTCCAAAGCGCATTGTCCGACCAAACCTTCACCCAACTGGAAGCGGTTTGCAAGATGCTTGCGTTCACGGTAAGCGTAGCTGCTGAGTAATTTTAAGTACTTAATGTCTACTGTAATATCCATGATAAAAAAGACACCCTGCGAAGCCCCAACCAGCGGTGCTAACTCCGAGAGAATCAGTTTAGACACCGTTTCAAGGTCACGCTGACCTTGAAGCATGCGAGTAAACTTCGCTAAGTTAGTTTTCAACCAGTCTTGTTCAGTGTTTTTCTGGGTTGTCTCCCGCAGGTTAGCAATCATTTGGTTGATGTAGTCTTTCAGCATGGCGACTTCACCTTGCGCCTCCACAGAAATTGAGCGCGTTAAGTCGCCTTTGGTGACAGCAGTTGCGACTTCGGCGATCGCCCGTAATTGAGTGGTGAGGGTAGCAGCCAGTTCATTCACGTTGTCGGTCAAATCTTTCCAAGTTCCCGCAGCCCCCGGCACTTTGGCTTGTCCACCCAACTTACCTTCAATCCCCACCTCACGTGCGACTGTTGTGACTTGGTTGGCAAACGTCGCTAGAGTACCAATCATCTCATTAATCGTTTCTGCCAAAGTTTCAATTTCTCCCTTGGCATCTAGTGTGAGTTTCTGTTTCAAGTTACCATTAGCAACCGCCGTCACAACTTTGGCTATACCCCGCACTTGTGCGGTCAAGTTACCCGCCATCGAGTTGACATTATCGGTCAAATCTTTCCAGGTACCTGCCACCCCAACAACGTGCGCTTGACCGCCCAATTTCCCTTCAGTGCCGACTTCCCTCGCAACTCGCGTCACCTCTGAGGCGAAAGACGAAAGCTGATCCACCATCGTGTTGATAGTATTTTTCAACTCCAAAATTTCTCCTCTAACATCAACAGTGATTTTTTTCGAGAGGTCACCATTTGCCACCGCCTTCGTGACTTCGGCAATATTCCGCACTTGTGCCGTCAAGTTACCTGCCATCAAGTTGAAGTTGTCGGTCAAATCTTTCCAAGTGCCTCCTACACCTCTGACATTAGCTTGTACACCCAGCTTACCTTCGGTTCCCACTTCCCGCGCAACCCGCGTCACTTCCGATGCAAAGGAGTTGAGTTGATCCACCATCGTATTGATGGTGTTTTTTAATTCCAGAATTTCACCTTTAACGTCAACAGTAATTTTCTTGGAGAGGTCACCAGTTGCTACTGCTGTAGTGACTTCGGCAATGTTCCGCACCTGTGCAGTTAAAGAACCTGCCATCGAATTCACACTATCAGTCAAATCCTTCCAAGTGCCAGCAACGCCTCGTACTTCAGCTTGCACGCCCAGCTTACCTTCGGTTCCCACCTCTCGCGCAACCCGCGTCACTTCCGACGCAAAGGAATTGAGTTGATCCACCATCGTGTTCACGGTGTTTTTTAACTCCAGAATTTCACCTTTGACCTGCACAGTGATTTTCTTGGAGAGGTCACCAGTTGCTACCGCCGTGGTGACTTCAGCGATGTTTCGCACCTGCCCTGTCAAGGAACTCGCCATGAAGTTGACACTGTCGGTTAAATCTTTCCAAGTGCCTGCAACACCTCTGACATCTGCTTGCACGCCCAGCTTACCTTCACTGCCCACTTCTGTTGCAACCCGCGTCACTTCCGATGCAAAGGAGTTGAGTTGATCCACCATAATATTAATAGTGTTTTTCAACTCCAAAATTTCGCCTTTCACCACCACAGTGATTTTTTTAGAAAGGTCACCGTTAGCGATCGCCGTCGTCACTTCCGCAATATTCCGTACCTGCGCTGTCAAGGAACCCGCCATAAAATTCACGCTGTCGGTCAAGTCCTTCCATGTACCAGCACCACCTTTGACATCCGCTAGTACACCCAGCTTACCTTCAGTTCCCACTTCCCTGGCAACTCGTGTCACCTCGCTGGCAAAGGAACTGAGTTGATCCACCATTGTGTTGATCGTATTTTTCAGTTCTAAAATTTCGCCTTTGACATCAACAGTGATTTTCTTCGAGAGATCACCAGTTGCAACCGCCGTAGTCACTTCAGCAATATTCCGTACCTGCGCTGTCAAGGAACCTGCCATGAAGTTGACGCTGTCGGTCAAATCTTTCCAAGTTCCAGCCACACCTGGAACTTCTGCTTGTACGCCCAGTTTTCCTTCTGCACCAACTTCCCTTGCAACCCGCGTCACTTCTCCGGCAAAGGAACTGAGTTGATCCACCATAATATTGATGGTGTTCTTGAGTTCTAGAATTTCACCTCTAACATCAACAGTAATTTTCTTCGAGAGATCACCGTTGGCGATCGCCGTCGTCACTTCCGCAATGTTTCGTACCTGCGCGGTTAAAGAACCCGCCATCAAATTCACGTTGTCGGTTAAGTCTTTCCAAATCCCAGCAACGCCGCGTACTTCTGCTTGCACACCGAGTTTACCTTCGGTTCCCACTTCCCTCGCAACCCGCGTCACTTCCGACGCAAAGGAATTGAGTTGATCCACCATCGTGTTGATAGTATTTTTCAACTCCAAAATTTCACCTTTGACATCAACGGTAATTTTTTTGGAGAGGTTGCCGTTTGCTACCGCTGTCGTGACTTCGGCGATATTACGAACTTGTGCGGTTAAGTTTCCCGCCATTAAATTCACACTGTCCGTCAAGTCCTTCCAAGTTCCAGCTACACCAGGAACTTCTGCTTTCACTCCCAGCTTACCTTCAGTTCCAACTTCTCTAGCAACTCGTGTGACCTCGTTCGCAAACGAATTCAACTGATCCACCATTGTATTAACCATTTGGGCAGTTTGGAGAAATTCTCCCTTGAGGGGTCTACCTTCAATTTCTGGTGCAATCGCTTGAGATAAGTCACCATTCGCCACCGCCCGGATCACACGCGCCGTTTCCTCTGTCGGCTGAACCAAATCTGTCACCAGGGTGTTGACAGAATCAACACACACTGACCAAGAACCACGAACATTTCCTAAAGAGGCGCGTTCACTAATTTTGCCCTCTTTACCAACAACATGACTAATCCTTTGTAGTTCTGTTGTTAGCCGCTCATTTTGTTCAATAATATCGTTGAGCGTATCGGCAATTTTTCCTGCCATACCAGTTTGGTCTATTGGCATACGGGCAGAAAAATCACCTTTTTTAACAGCTACCAGCGTTTTCAGGAGCTGTTTTAAATCTAAATTATCGCTTTCTCTGGTTAACTGTTCGGTGGACATGGTGGCGGGGCAAGAATATCTATATTAATTATCTTTGCTATTGCTCGCTATCAGTTTCAATTGCCTTCTTTACACAAAAGGCATACCAAATTATGACGCAAAAAAAACCCTGGTCTTCAATTACAAGTTGTGCAAAAAGAGAATTTGTATAAAATATAACGAATCTAAAACAGTTTCACAAAGATATGTTCTATAAATCTATCTGAGGTATGAAAAGCTTTTTGAGGCAACAAAATCCTTCTGCTGTAGCACTATGAATGGCACGAATTACGCAAGTAATTGCAAACTTTGCAAACTGCTTAAACTACAACAGGACTTACGCAACCAGACCCTGAGTTATGGGAGGGTATAAGGGTTTGAACACCTACACCCCTATACCCCTATACCCCTTGCCCAAACCCTTGATTTTTCGTTTCCATGCGTAAGTCCTATACAAGTGTTTCGGCTTTTTTTAGTGCCCTTCGACACAGAGTGTTTGTCACTGAGCAGTTTTTGCGACACAACCTACTACTTTGGGGAACACAATAAAGTCTAGACTATTAAAAACCCCTAGACGAATAGGATGCGCCATGCCGACCTATCGATCCAAAACCTCCACCCAGGGACGCAATATGGCCGGTGCCCGCGCGCTCTGGCGCGCCACCGGAATGCACACAGCAGATTTCGAGAAGCCAATCATTGCCGTCGCCAACTCTTTTACCCAATTCGTACCCGGCCACGTTCACCTGAAGGATCTGGGCCAATTGGTGTGCCGTGAAATTGAAGCTGCTGGTGGTGTAGCTAAGGAATTCAACACCATCGCAGTGGATGATGGCATCGCTATGGGCCATGACGGGATGCTTTACAGTCTGCCCTCACGCGAGATCATCGCCGATTCGGTCGAGTACATGGTCAACGCCCATTGTGCCGATGCCCTGGTCTGCATTTCCAACTGTGACAAGATCACCCCCGGTATGTTGATGGCAGCCCTACGTCTCAACATTCCCGCAGTATTCGTCTCCGGCGGTCCCATGGAAGCCGGTAAGACAAAGCTGTCGGAGCATAAACTGGACTTGGTGGACGCCATGGTGGTTGCTGCGGACGACAGTATCAGCGACGAGGTTGCCGAGGAATATGAGCGTTCCGCGTGCCCAACCTGTGGCTCCTGCTCTGGCATGTTCACCGCCAACTCGATGAATTGTCTCACCGAGGCGATCGGTCTCTCCTTACCAGGCAATGGCACCGTCCTGGCAACCCATTTCGACCGTAAGGATCTGTTCCTCAACGCCGCACGAACCATTGTCAGCATTACCCGCCGCTACTACGAGCAGGACGACGAATCGGTACTGCCACGCTCTATCGCCAGTTTCAAAGCGTTTGAGAATGCCATGATGCTGGACATCGCCATGGGCGGATCGACCAACACCATTCTGCACTTGCTGGCTGCAGCTCATGAAGCTGATGTCAACTTTACCTTGACTGACATCGATCGCCTCTCGCGCCAGGTTCCACAATTCTGCAAGGTAGCACCTAACACACCCAAGTATCATATCGAGGACGTCCACCGTGCCGGCGGCATCCCCAGCATTCTCGGCGAGCTGGACCGTGCAGGACTGCTCCACACGGACTTGCCGACGGTTCACAGCAAGACGCTCAAAGAAGCACTCGATCACTGGGATATCATGCGAACTGATGACGAAGCCGTCCACACCTTCTTCAAGGCTGGTCCTGCGGGTATTCCCACTCAGCAAGCCTTCAGTCAATCGACCCGTTGGCCCTCACTCGACCTGGACCGGGAAAACGGCTGTATCCGCAGCGTCGAAAACGCTTACAGTTCCGAGGGCGGACTGGCTGTGCTATACGGCAACCTGGCTGAGCGCGGTTGTATTGTTAAGACAGCAGGCGTAGACGAAAGCATTCATGTGTTTGAAGGTCGGGCACGTATTTTTGAAAGTCAGGATGCTGCTGTCAAAGGAATTCTCAATTCGGAAGTGGAAGCGGGCGATGTGGTGATCATTCGCTATGAAGGTCCACGCGGTGGACCTGGCATGCAGGAAATGCTTTATCCGACCAGTTACCTGAAATCCAAGGGTCTGGGCAAGGTTTGTGCATTATTAACCGACGGACGCTTCTCAGGCGGGACTTCGGGCCTCTCGATTGGTCATGCCTCTCCAGAGGCGGCGGCTGGCGGCAACATTGCTCTGGTTTGCGACGGCGATCAGATCTTGATCGACATCCCCAATCGCAGTATCAATGTGGATCTATCGACGGAGGAATTAGCCAACCGTCGTATTGCCATGGAAGCAAAGGGCAAAGATGCTTGGAAGCCCGCGCAGCCCCGGCAGCGTCGGGTGACAGCAGCGCTCAAGGCTTATGCAATGCTAGCTACTAGCGCGGATCAAGGCGCGGTACGAAACCTGGAAGTACTTGAGTAGTTTTATAGGCGATCGCTCGGTTATACAACCTAACTTGCCGGAGGATTGCTCTCGCTTGACCTAAAATTAGCAGGCTGAACTGAGCTTAGCCGACGCTCCAAGAAACGGCGTTCGCTGTCGTTGGTGACCAGCGCGAGCGCTCGTGCGTAGCTCTGTGCGGCTGACGCTGAGTCTCCAAGGCGGCGCTGCAGATCGGCACGTGCGGCGTGAAACAGGTGGTAGCCATCGAGTTCAGTGGTAAGTCCATCGATCAGTATAAGCGCCGCCTGATGTCCGTCTACCATTGCGATCGCTACCGCCCGATTTAGCGACACGATTGGCGAAGGTTGTAAACGTTCCAGCACATCATAGAGCCGAACGATCTGTGCCCAGTCGGTTTCTTCCGCTCGTACCACCTGACAATGTAATGCGGAGATCGCCGCTTGCAAGGCAAAAGGACTAGTTCCGCCGCGCAGTGCTTCTTCAACAAGCGGTAGCGCTTCAGCGATTTGCCGCCAGTTCCAGCGACGACGGTCTTGATCTTCGAGTAGAACAAGATCACCAGCCTCATCCAGGCGAGCATCGCGTCGTGAGTCGTGCAGTAACATAAGCGCCACCAGTGCAGTCACTTCTGCTGGCGGCTGTGGTGTCATCAATGCCCTTACAAGGCGACCGAGCCGGATGGCTTCTGCACAGAGGTCAACTCTGACCATTGTCTCACCTGTTGTTGCCGCATAGCCTTCGTTGAAAATGAGATAGATCACCGTCAGCACCGCCTCCAAGCGTATCGGTAGATCAGTTGTATCCGGCACTCTGTAAGGAATACCCGCGTCACGAATCTTACGCTTGGCACGTACAAGCCGCTGTGCCATTGTCGCCGTGGGCACGAGAAACGCCCGTGCAATCTCATCAGTTTCAAGTCCGCCTAGCATCCGCAGTGTCAAAGCGACTTGAGCCTCCATCGCTAGCGCCGGGTGGCAGCAAGTGAAGATCAGCCGTAGCCGATCATCTGGAATTTCGTCGGTGTCGTAGGTTGGCTCCTCGCTAGCTGGGATTAACCCGGATGCCGCATACCATTCCAGTTTTTCCGTCAGCCGCGTCCGGCGGCGGAGGCGATCAATGGCTTTGTATCGGGCTGTTTTGATAATCCACGCACGGGGCAGATCAGGAACTCCCGTGGACTGCCACTGATGAAAGGCGGCTGTAAATGCTTCCTGTGCCGTTTCTTCAGCTACATCGAAATCCCCAACCAGACGGATCAGGATGGCGATGATCCGACCCCACTCAGCGCGATAAACAGAGTCAATAACTTGGGTTACATCTGATGAGTGCATTTGGAACCATAGCTAACAATAAAAATTTTTGGCGAAGTGTCGATTTGGGAGATTGCCGTTCGACTTACTCACAAAAGAAACAATGGAAGTAAACCACGTATCTAATGATAAAAAATTTTCTGACGAGGTGTCGATTTGAGCAATTGCTGTTCGACTTACGAAAAAAGGGAAACCACGGAGACAACCCAATGAAATATGTGCTGCTGATTTACCTGGAAGAACATGCCCTGAGCGAAACCGAGAGAGAGCACTGTTATTTAGAATCCGCTGTGCTCGCACAGCAACTCAACTCGAATGGACAGTATCTAGCGACTGCCCCACTCCACTCTGTAGCAACTGCAACCAGTGTCCGGGTACGTAACGGCAAACCGCTGGTGACCGACGGACCGTTTGCAGAAACACGCGAACAATTGGGTGGGTTCTTCCTGATCAATGCCCAGGATCTTGACGAGGCGATCAATATTGCTGCCCAGATTCCAGGAGCACGGGTCGGCACTGTCGAAATCCGCCCTGTGATAGAAGTTGCAGGCATACCAGAGAATTAAGGTTTGCGCTCAATTTCAAACCAAACTGAACCTCAAACCAAATGGAGAAACTTCAATGACAACCGAAAGCACAATAATATCCAATGAAGTTCAGATTCGCCAATTGATCGCCGATCAACAACGTGCCATCTGTGCTAAGGATGTTGACCAAATCATGTCCCGCTATGCCACCGAGATCATCGTCTTCGATGTCAAACCTCCGTTCCAAACCCAAGGGAAAGTGGCTTGGCGTCAAGTCTGGGAAGAATGTTTGCCTTGCTTCCCAAACTCCTTTGAGATCGAAACACGAGACCTCAAGATTACTGTCAGTGAAGACTTAGCAATTGCACATTGGCTATTTCGCTTCACAGGAACAGAAGACCATCCAGCAATGCAGACGTGGATGCGTGTCACCGCTGTCTGCCACAAAAATCAAGGCAACTGGCAGATCCTACACGAGCACCTCTCGATTCCATTTGATCCACACACCTCTCAAGCCGCATTCACGCTTAACCCATAGCCCAAGCAACTGAGCCAATCCAAGGAGCACATCATGAAAATCAATTCTTATCTCATGTTCAACGGCAATTGTGAAGCAGCATTCAAGTTCTATGAGCAATGTCTCGGCGGTAAAATCGTTATGATGCTGCCCCACTCTGAAGCGCCTTCAGCTGAGAATGTGCCCGCTCAGTGCCATGATAAAATTATGCATGCCTGCCTTGATTTGGGCGATCGCCTCTTGATGGGGTCTGACTGCCCGCCTGGATATTTTGAAACACCCCAAGGATTCTACGTGCAGATCAGCGTTGACGACCCAGTCAAAGCGGAGCGAGTCTTTTATGCCTTGGCAGAAAACGGAAAAGTGAAGATGCCGTTTGAGCAAACCTTCTGGGCATTCCGGTTTGGCATGTTGGTTGACCAATTCGGCATTCCGTGGATGGTCAACTGTGAAAAGACTGCTTGATCCATCATTCTTGGGAGATGTCTGCAAGCATTTCTTTTGAACTCAACCGTCAGCGACTTTCGGCTTTGCCGAAAAATGAGTGAAAGTTGACGAAAGAATAAGAGTTTCAGCCATCGTTTTTGAAGCTGGCGATTGCCCAAGGGGCAGTGCCGTTGCAAGAGCGTGTCCGTTCTGCAGAGCGCTTTGCGCACGCGGCTTGGGCGAAGCCGTGCCGCAGGCTCAAGACTCAGGCGCTTTGATTTTTTTTTACGGATCTCCCTAAAGCTGAAATTACTAAAACTGAGACAATTTTATGACAAAGGAAAACACGACAATGAGAAAATTAAAACTTCAAGTTCAAATGACCGTTGACGGATATATTGCGGGGCTAAATGGCGAAATGGACTTTATGGTATGGAATTGGGATGACAAATCAAAACAATATGTTAAAGATATAACTGAACCTGTTGACTGCATTATCCTTGGACGAAAACTTGCCGAAGGGTTCATTCCTTACTGGGCTAGTGTGGCTGCAAATCCGGATGATCCAGAATTTACAGCTGGTAAGAAATTTACAGACACACACAAAGTTGTTTTTACCAACACGCTTGACAAGTCAGAATGGGACAATACCGTTTTAGCAAAAGGCAACCTTGCTGACGAAATCACTAACTTAAAAAAACAAGACGGTAAAGACATCATCGCTTATGGCGGTGCGACCTTTGTATCGGCTCTAATCAAACAAGGATTGATCGACGAGTTTCATTTATTTATACATCCAACTGCAATTGGTAACGGAATGACAATTTTCAAAGAACTTGACAGCAAACAAAATCTGACATTATTAAAATCTACATCATTTGACTGCGGGATTGTTGTTCTTAATTACGAGCCCAAACGCGACTGAATAAGCGAAAATTCTCGACTTTATCCAAATCAGAGAACGTAACTTTGCTATCTGGGAACAATTCCAGATTTTAGGGAAAAGGTTTTTCCACTGTCACTGATGTTGGCGATATAGAAAAAGTCAAATGCATTACTCCATAAAAGTTTCAGCGTAGGCGATAAGCCAGAGGCTTGACGCTAAAACCTTTATGGAATGTAGACTTTGACTTTTTCTATCTTGGCAAAATTAGTGATGTAGGAAAAAGTTTTTGCCACAAAGCTACAACTTTTGCCAGAGAATTAAGGTTTACACTGCTTAATTGGATAAAGTCGAGCTAAGAGGGTGTTTGAAAAGTTTTGAGCAGTCGAAGTTGCTTTTGTCCTGAACTGTTAAGTAGGTCAACAAAAAAAACGTAAGATAGATAGCCCTCTTCTGTCACTTTCCGGGTGAGCAATCTCTGGAAGGCTTATCAGGCAAACAATACAAGCTATCCTATTAGAAAAAAATGGGTGTGGTCTTTATTATTAGAAAAAAATTGTGCGATCCCTTACCAAATAAAAGCTCTAGAATTCAAAAATGGTAAATGTTTTCGGAGAGTCACAGAACAGGGATATTCTTTAGAAAGGGAATACTTCCTGATCTTTAAATGCGATCGCTTATCCACTAACTACTTTTGACCACACCCTCTAGTTATGAAAAAGCTAATAAAAATTGCTTTCATAAGTGCTGTTTTAATGATGACACTCGGTATAAATATTCCGGCTCAAGCTCAAGAAAAACGCCTGCTGACGCTTGAGGATCAGTTTGCCTTTCGCCAAATTAGCGATCCCCAACTTTCTCCCACTGGAGACTGGATTGCTTACACAGTAACTAATACGGATTTGAAAAATGATACACAAGATAAACATATTTACATGACTTCTTGGGATGCTTCCCGAACGTTACATTTAACTAACGGTAAAGATAGTGAATATAACCCTCGGTTCAGCCCAGATGGGAAGTATCTAGCTTTCATCTCCAGCCGTGAATCTGGAAAACAGCAAATTTGGTTGCTCAACCTAGCAGGTGGTGAAGCCGAAAAAATATCGGACTTTGCTGGTGATGTTAGCGATTTTGTCTGGTCTGGTGACAGTAAACGACTAGCCGTAATTGCCTCTCAACCAGCTCCAGAAACTCCCTTTAATGGCAAAACCCCACCACCGATTGTTATCGATCTGTTTCACTTCCTTGAAGATGGTGTCGGTTTTATCGACAAAAGTCGAGAACATCTTTATGTATTGGACTTAGCAACTCGCAAAACAGAGATTCTCACCCCAGGTTCATTTAATGAGTCTTTACCTGCTTGGTCAAGTGATAGTAAAAATATTGCTTTTGTGAGCAAACGCGGTGAAAATAGCGAGCGCAACAATAATTGGGATCTTTATGTCATCGCTGCCCAACCTGGAGCAAAAGCCCGCCAGCTAACCACTTTTTCTGGACCTGACTGCGATCCTGATTGGGGTAGCCGTCCAGCTTGGAGTCCAGATGGGAAGTCAATTGCCTATCTTCAAGGAGGTTCACCCAAACTCATTGAATACGCAGTTTACCATCTAGCGGTGATTCCTGCCCTTGGCGGCACTCCGCGTCTACTGACTAAAAGCCTTGATCGCAATGTTGTCAAACCGCGTTTTACAAAAAATGGGAAATCAATACTGTTTTTAATTGAAGACGATGGCAACGTTCACCTTGCAAAGATACCCGTAGCTGGTGGCAAATTTGAGCGCTTGTTAGCAGGAAGGCGAAATATTAGTAACTTTGATTTAGGAGGCGATGACAAAATCGCTTTACTTTCTTCAACGCCACAACAACCAAATGAAGTCTTCGCCTTCAAAGGTAAAGATTTGCGTTCATTGTCGCGCCAAAATGATCAGTTGCTAGTTCAGCTAAATTTAGCAACTACAAATGAAATCAGCTTTCATAGTAAAGATGGAACAGAAATTCACGGCTTTCTCGTCAAGCCACCTAACTTTCAGTCAGGGAAAAAATACCCGACACTGCTGATGCTGCACGGCGGATCTGTAGGGCAGTTCACAAATCAGTTTATGTTTAATTGGCAACTGTTTGCGGCCAAAGGTTATGTCGTTGTCGGTGTTAACCCACGTGGAAGTTCAGGAAGAGGTGAAGCTTTCTCTAAAGCGATTTATGCAGACTGGGGAAACAAAGACGCTCAAGATATTATTGCCGGTGCTGATTATGCGATCGCTACCGGAATTGCTTCGCCATCGCGCTTAGGAATTGGTGGGTGGAGTTATGGGGGAATGTTGACCAACTATACTATTGCTCAAGATACTCGCTTCAAAGCCGCAGTCAGTGGGGCTAGTGAATCAAATATTCTTGCGACCTACGGTACAGATGAGTATATTTATGATGAAGAACAAGAGTTAGGCGTACCGTGGAAGAACCTTAATACATGGCTGCGAATTTCTTTCCCATTTCTTCACGCTGACCGAATTGTGACACCGACAATATTTCTGGGAGGTGACAAGGATAGTTCTGTACCACTGCACAACTCTGAGCAGATGTATCAAGCCCTGAAAAGTCTCGGAATTGATACCCAGTTAGTAGTTTATCCCGGACAGTCCCACGGGATCAGCAAACCGAGTTATCAACGTGATGTCCTAGAACGTTATTTAGCTTGGTATGATAAATACTTGATCCGCTCGACCGCAACTAGTGGAAAATAGTCTTGAATCAGATCCCGTTTCGGCACTGTGGAACGGTTTGCCCCAAATGACCCCGCACAAAATCCGGTGGAAGATATTTGGTTGCACGCGAAAAACTTTGTCAGAGAGTTTTATCATCTATGTAAATCTTTTACTGCGGTTAAGAGATTATTTGAACTTGTAACTCACCATCAAATCTTTGATTTCCCCAAAATTTTTATGTACGATTCATTTTCACGAATGATTTAGGATTGCTATAGAGTGCAGCAATTAAGTAATTACAGATGCCTGCTCCATTAAGAATAATATTGATCTTTGAAGAAGACCGAACTCTTTTAGAACTCAGTTGTAGCGGTTTCAGCGATAAGCTGATGCCAAATCACTTTGCCCAAAAATACAGATCTGAAAGCGGGATACATTTCCTCCGTGCAGTCGTCTAAGATTTGGTATACATTTATAATAGGGCAAGTATCTGAGGTAAGAGTTTATTTCAGTCCCTGCCAGGGATTTACAGACCACAATTCTTGCCTTTATGCAGTAAAACCTGAGTGCAACTGTACAATGTCCTATTGGGCTGCGTTATATTCTATCCGAGTGAAAACTGGGATAATGGAGCATGACAACCAAGCTGCTAAACAATCGCTATCAAATTATCCAAGTACTAGGTGCGGGTGGATTTGGTGAAACTTTTTTGGCGGAAGATATACATATGCCTTCTCGCCGTCGCTGCGTGATTAAGCAACTCAAACCGATTCACAATAACCCCCAGATTTATCAACTAGTACAACAGAGATTTCAACGCGAAGCAGCGATATTAGAACAGCTAGGTGGAAGCAGTGACCAAATACCGGCTTTATACGCTTATTTTCAGTCAGATGAGCTATTCTACTTAGTTCAAGAGTATATTGAAGGCGATACACTGACAACTAAACTCAGACAGCAGGGAGTCTTTGGTGAAAATACTGTCCGGGAATTATTGCTAACTTTATTACCTGTACTGGAGTACATCCACTCAAAGGGCATTGTCCACCGTGATATCAAACCAGATAACATTATTTTGCGCTCATCAGATCAAAAACCAGTACTGATTGATTTTGGTGCTGTACGGGAAACAATGGGTACACTCATCAATTCTCAAGGGAGTCTTGCTAGCTCAATTATCATTGGAACTCTTGGATATATGCCTAGCGAGCAGGCAATCGGTAAACCAGTTTATGTTAGTGACTTGTATAGTTTAGGGATGACTATTATTTATCTGCTAACAGGGAGATACCCGCAAGAACTGGAAACAGATCCACACACTGGAGAAATTGTTTGGCGCTCTTATGCTTTGAATATTAGCTCAACGATCGCATCTGTTATTGATAAAGCAATTGCTTACCATCCACGGGATAGGTTTGCCAGTGCTAGAGAAATGTTGCAAGCTTTGCAAGGAACAGCAAATACAATTTTACCGACACAACCGCCTTCTACTCAAAGCGCTGTCCGTACACCATCTCCTGAGACTATTGTCTCGACACTATCTAGAGAGCGCAATTATAGTCACAATAATATTGTCATAGGAAGTGCGATTGCAACTGGGTTAATCGGTATATCTGTAATTATTGGTCTTGTGTTAACAAAATCTTCTCAACCGTCTCCACAACAGCCAGTGGTAAAACAAACTCCAAATGATTCTTATTGGCTTTCTCAAAGAACTGTAACAGATGCAGATTTAGAAGGTAAAAGCGGTTTTGAGCTTGATATTATGCGAAATTCCATTTTTGCACGTCACGGTCGTCGTTTTGACACTACTGGCTTACAACAGTATTTTGATAAACAGCCGTGGTATCGACCTCTGTATTCACCAAAAGATTTTCCAACTAGCTTGCTCTCAAGTACAGAGCAGTGGAATGTACAATATATTGCACAATATCAAGACCGTTACAACCGCAGATATTTTCAGAAATGAGAGCAAAAAGGCGGCGTTGCTAAAAAAAATATGAACATGCGATAAGCTGGAGGCTTAACATGTGCAAACATTGCCAACAGGTGATCGAACAGTTAGGAATTGACATTGAGCTTTTTTTCAGAAAGCTAGCAGATTTAGGTAGAGGACAACTTAGCGAGTGCGATAAAGAGATTATTTGTCAATCTTTACTAGGACACTCTCGAAAATACATTGCTCTTCAACTTTGTTTATCTGCTGAAAGCGTTAGAGATCGATTGTCTCGCTATATCTATTCTCAAATAGCAGAGTTAATGCAAGTTGAGCAAGAAGCGATCGCTGGTAACTGGGTCTTAATTCTAAATTTATTACTGAATCCAAAGAATAGTTATAAGTTAAATCCTGCTCCTCAATTAAACAGCGATAACTTTCAAGGGAGCTTTGGAAGGCAAATTTTTCTTGACCCTTCTAAGGGCGCGATCGCTCATATCAAGTTCGGCTAATTAGTTATAATTCCCGAATCTATGCATTAAGCTTAAAAACCCTTCCCCTCTGCCCCTCTGCACCTCTGCACCTCTGCGGTCTTAATGATAAGTCTTTAACCGAACACGATATCAGGCGCAGACTCAGGGGTCGGGACTTTTTCAACAAGGACTTTACTATCAATCATTACATTGCTTTCTGAAAGCTTGGAAAACAGAACAGTCAGAGTATAAAACGGGTAATCCAGAAGTTTTAATTTATATCAATAATTACTTGCTCGAATGAATGTTTTGCATTGGATGCATGAACACCATCAGGATAATTCAATCAATTCAAATCGAGATCAAATTATCGCCTGTATTCCCTGGCATTGGAACAGTCATAAAAATGGCTGTAATAGTACCAATATCATATCTCAGCAATTTTGTCGCGTTGGCGCTCAACTTTGGAGAGAAGAAAATTTAACATGGCGCAGTGCAACCGCGTTTGATGCAGTGTTTATTATTCTAAGAGTTTTAGAACGCACACGCAATCAAGCCCATCAACCGTTACTAAATAGCCACTCTCTTATTGAACAGATGGATCAATATTATAAAAGGCAGCAAAGCGCAGAGCAGGGAGTAACAGGAACTATCAAATTTGATGAAAATGGCAATCGCATTGAACCACCATCAGAAATTGTTACTGTGAAATGGAATCCTCAACAACAAAAATGGAAATGGTCGCATTTACGATCAATGTAGGAATAACTTGATGGTTTGCACATATTTATTCCTATTCCAGCAATTCAACGTGCTCACCAAACTTAGCCGCTAGTTTCCGATCATAAGTCAGCACCTGAGTATTAGATTGAATTGCTGCTGCCACGAATAACGTATCGTAGAACGAATGACTTGCCTCGACTGCCAATTTTAGAGCAATATCCCGAATTTGAGAACTAGAAATCATGATATCAACCAATGCCTCAGCATCTTGCAGCGCATCTAAACCTATTTGCAACGGTAGTTCCCGAAATTGTATCCATTGCCAAATGACATTACCCAGCTCGGCAAACAACGAATCAGGCACCACAATCCGATCTACACTTTCTAAAGCAGCGATCGCCTGCTCATACTTGTCCTCTACGTGTAAGAGCGCATAGGCAAAAACCATTGTATCAATCACCATCAAGGTCGTCCTTCTGATTTCCAAGACTGCACCCGACTTTCTTGTTCCATCGGTAACGCTTCCGCGCGTTGACGAATACGAGCAAGCACTTCATTACGTTGCCCATAGCGTTTTTGCAATAAATCGCGGACTTCTTGCTCCATCGAAATCCCCTTTTGTCCTGCCAAGCGTTTAATCCGAGCGACTAATTCATCAGATATATTGCGAATCGTAATTGTTGCCATACTGTCTCCTTAGAAGAGTGCTAGTTTACTAGCGGATCGTTACCTTTATGCTAGCAAAATGCTAGCATTTGAATCGCTTAAATTATTTCAGCATCCGATTAACCGAGAAAGGTATTGGCGATTCAGAGAAATCAACGCAACTATCTCAAATCTCCTACCACTTCTAAAAATCCGATCAAATTTTGACATGAATCCGTAAAAGCGACAGATGTAGGACTTATTTCTACATCTGAAGTAGAGATTTTTTCAGTTCTATTAGTAGGCTGTATTTAACGAATAGAGGAAATGACAATGCAGAATAATCTTTCCATGAATAACCCTATTACTGAACGCTGGCAGTTTTGGATTGATCGAGGCGGTACGTTTACCGATATAGTGGCACAAAGCCCAGATCGTAGAGTCATCGTTCACAAACTTTTGTCTGAAAATCCACAACGTTACACAGATGCTGCAATTCAGGGTATTCGAGATATCTTAGGAATTCCATCTGATGCGCCAATTCCAACCGATCAAATTGCTGTTGTCAAAATGGGAACTACGGTAGCGACGAATGCACTATTAGAGCGTAAGGGCGATCGCACTCTTTTACTGATCACAAAGGGCTTCCGTGATGCGTTACGCATTGGTTATCAAAATCGTCCGAACATCTTTGCGCGTCACATTGTTTTGCCCGAAATACTTTATGAACGGGTGATTGAAGTTGAGGAACGTTATAGCGCTCAAGGTGAAGAACTTTTGAGCGTTCAAATTAATCCTCAACTCATGCAATCGCTACAATCAGCATATAACGCTGGCATTCGAGCTTGTGCGATCGCGTTTCTACACGGCTACCGTTACCCCAACCACGAACAACAAGTTGCCGCAATCGCCCGTGACATTGGTTTTACCCAAATCTCAGTGTCTCATGAAGTCAGCCCACTGATGAAGCTGGTCAGCCGGGGCGATACTACTGTGGTTGATGCCTATCTATCTCCAATCTTGCGGCGCTATGTAAATCAGGTTGCCACAGAACTCCAAGGTCCGCTCTTGAATGATGCGATGCCCCAACTCATGTTCATGCAATCCAACGGCGGTTTAATTGATGCTAACCGATTTCAAGGAAAAGACAGCATTCTATCAGGTCCGGCTGGCGGAATCGTTGGAGCTGTGAAAACGAGCGCAATGGCAGGTTTTGACCGAATCATCGGATTTGATATGGGCGGGACATCCACCGATGTTTCTCACTACAACGGTGAATACGAGCGCACATTTGAAAGCGAAGTTGCTGGAGTGCGGCTGCGTGCCCCAATGATGTCGATTCATACTGTGGCGGCGGGTGGTGGGTCGATTCTTTCCTTCGATGGATCTCGCTATCGAGTAGGTCCTGAATCGGCTGGTGCATATCCTGGTCCTGCTTGTTACCGTCAAGGCGGTTCGTTAACTGTCACTGATTGCAATGTGATGATCGGCAAACTTCAAGCCGCTTTCTTCCCGTCTGTATTTGGCAATGAAGGTAACTTGCCCCTAGACACTGAGATTGTGCGGCAAAAGTTTACCGAATTGGCAGCAGAAATTAGTGAAAAAACTGGTTTTCAACAAAAGCCAGAACAAGTAGCAGAAGGATTTTTAGCGATCGCGATTAACAAAATGGCGAACGCAATTAAGAAAATCTCGATTCAACGCGGCTATAATGTCACAGAATATACCTTGTGCTGTTTCGGCGGTGCTGGCGGACAACATGCTTGTTTGATTGCAGAAGCGCTAGGCATGACCCGAATTTTCATTCATCCCTATGCAGGGGTGTTATCTGCCTATGGCATTGGGTTGGCGGATGTGCGAACTCTCAAACAAAAGGCAGTGGAAGTTCAATTAACCGAGTCCGAACTACCTGTGCTAAAACAAACGCTCGCCACTCTCAGTGCTCAAGGTCGCACTGAAATTATTCAACAGGGGATCGCTGAGTCTCAAATCCACGTTCTACTTAAAGTACATCTACGCTATGCAGGAACGGATTCTGCTTTGGTTGTAGATTTTGGGAATGTGGTTTCCATGCGCGATCAGTTTTTGCAAGCCTATTACCAGCGTTACGGCTTCACGATGCCTGATAAAGTACTGATGGTGGAAGCGGTTTCTGTGGAAGTGGTTGGACAGACCATCGACCTTGAAGAACCGATGCTTACATCTAGCAGAAGCACACCGCTTGAAGCAATCGCAACAGTACAAATTTACACCAAAGGTAACTGGCACGACACGCTCGTTTATCAGCGTGAGGATTTAAGACCTGGCGATCGCATCACAGGAGCCGCTTTGATCGTCGAACCCACTGGAACAAACGTGATTGAGCCTGGTTGGTGTGCAGAATTAACTGCACGCAATCACCTAATTTTGAGCAGGGATGAAGGTAATATCAAGGATCAAACTACTAATCCATCCTTCACCTTAGCACAAAATTCAAGTAAGTTACATTCAGAGTCTTTTTCTACCCCCGACCCCGTTCTGTTAGAAATTTTCAACAATTTAGTGCGGGCGATCGCAGAGGAAATGGGCATCACGCTGCAAAACACAAGTTACTCCGTTAACATTAAAGAACGGCTCGATTTCTCGTGCGCCATTTTTGATCAACACGGACAACTCGTCGCCAATGCGCCGCATATCCCGGTTCATCTTGGTTCGATGAGCGAAAGCGTGGCTAGTTTAATCCAAGCCAAAGGCAATACAATTAAACCTGGTGATGCCTATGTTTCTAATAATCCCTACAACGGGGGTACGCATCTTCCAGATGTCACAGTTATTACTCCAGTTTTTGTCTCCCAGGCTGCAATTCCTTTGTTCTACGTCGCCTCACGTGGTCACCATGCCGACATCGGCGGAATTACACCGGGTTCGATGCCACCACACAGCACCACTATAAATCAAGAAGGCATCTTGCTTGATAACGTTTTGCTTGTAGAGCAAGGACGTTTTCGAGAAGCAGAATTACTAGAATTGTTGAACGCAGGTAACTGTCCGGTTCGCAATTCCGCTCAAAATTTAGCTGATCTCCAAGCACAGATCGCCGCTAATGAGCGAGGCGTGCAGGAACTTTCCCGCATGATCGAGCATTACGAACTGGCAACTGTGCAAACATACATGCAGCATGTCCAAGATAATGCTGAAGAATCAGTGCGGCGCGTGATTGATGTGCTTAAAGATGGCAGCTTTACTTATTCTATGGATGATGGAAGTGAGATCAAAGTCAAGATTACGATTGAGCGAGGCGAACGCACTGCTCGTATTGATTTTACTGGCACCTCTGGGCAGCAATCTACAAATTTGAATGCCCCAATAGCTATTTGCAAAGCGGTTGTCCTTTATGTTTTTCGTACACTTGTTGATGATGACATTCCCCTGAATGCAGGATGCCTCAAACCTTTAGAGATTATTATTCCAGAGGGCTGTCTGTTGAATCCGCAATATCCAGCCGCAGTCGTCGCAGGTAACGTTGAAACGTCCCAAGCGATCGCAAATGCCCTGTATGGTGCGCTTGGTATGATGGCAGCATCTTGTGGCACCATGAACAATTTCACCTTTGGCAATGAGCGACACCAGTATTATGAAACTATTTGTGGTGGTTCTGGTGCTGGGGCAACCTTTAACGGAACTGATGCTGTTCAGACGCACATGACTAACTCACGCCTCACCGATCCGGAGGTGCTAGAGTGGCGATTCCCGATTTTAGTGGAAGAGTTTGTTATCCGTCCTAATAGTGGCGGAAAGGGAAAACACAGGGGTGGAAACGGAGTCATTCGTCGGATTAAATTCCGTGAAGCGATGACTGCTGCAATTTTATCAGGTCATCGCGAAAAGCCACCGTTTGGGTTAAAAGGTGGCGAACCTGGCGCGATCGGGCGCAATTGGCTAGAACACCGTGATGGGACAATCGAACCCCTTCCTAGCAAAGCTGAGGTTCAAATGCATCCAGGCGATGTCTTTGTGATTGAAACGCCAGGAGGCGGAGGATTTGGTTAAGTCAAAAGCTTACAAGACGACTGAAGCCATAAGAGCATAACTACGAGTGCCAAAATAAATTCCAACCTATAGGCAATACCTTCGCTAAACTCTATTCCCAAGGCTCCTAAATTGGCGAAGGTATTGATAATATAGCAGTCCTAAATGAGATTGTAAATTGTCTCATGAGGGCTCTTAACAGGGAACAGGGATTGTTTATAAATGATTGAGGATTGCTATATATCGTATTAAATACTACTTTAATTGACACTCAAACATCGAGAGTTGAATCTATATTTTGTGATGACAACGCCCTGATGACTGCCTGGTATCGTACTTCAACATCCTCTCGATCCAATTCCTCCAACAAGTCTTTCTTGCTGCTTTAAAAATACCTGCATTTAAACTCCAGTGAGAAAACATCATTAAGGTAAAGGCAGTAGATACTGACGCCAAATTGGAGATAATTCAGGCTTGCCCTCACCGATCCAAACCAGCCATAAGACGTTTCTACTCTCAGAATAATGTATTCTTTTTTACTCTATATTTTCTTTGATTGCGGTTGCTTTCGTCATTCCCCGCCTTATATCCCGACACCAAGCTGAGTACAGCTATGGTGCGGGGCGAGGGCGCGAAGAAGCTAAACCACCGAAGCACAAAAGCGGTCAAGAGCGAAAATGGTATCGGGAATAAGCCAAAATAGAGAACAAAAATGGTTAAGCATTGGATAGGAAATCTCGCGCTAGCGCTATCTATGGGGTTACTTGCGGACTGTGCGAGTTCCACGGGGATAGGGCTTAAAAGCGATGCGTTGTGGCATATCGTACATGATCGTTGTGTTCCCCAACAGGAGCATAGCGGCAATCCCGCACCTTGTGTCCGCGTCGATCTCAAGAACGGCTACGCGCTTCTCAAAGACAAGGTAGGCGTGGCGCAATATTTGTTGCTCCCAACCGCAGCCATTTCCGGTATCGAGAGCCCGGCTCTACTATTGAAAAACGTGCCCGAATACTGGAGATATGCCTGGGAAGCACGCGATCTTATATCACAGCGTCTGCGGCGCAAGCTGCGGCGCGACGAGATAGCCCTGGCAGTGAATTCGGCTTACGGGCGCAGCCAGAACCAGCTGCATATCCATATCGACTGCATCTCGCCCAAAACTCGCTCGGCGCTGCTTTTGCATTCAAGCACCATCGGCACGGACTGGGCAGCGCTGTCGGTCAAGCTGAACGGGCATAACTACCGGGCGCGACGCATCTACTCCACGGATCTGAGAAACGTCAATCCGTTTCTCCTTCTCTTGCAGGAGCATGAAGCGCAAAACAACATGAGCGCTATGACGCTTGTCATAGTGGGGGTAAAGTTTGAGAATGGCAACGAGGGGTTTATCCTTTTAGCCGATACAGCCAACTTGCTGCATGGCGACAGGGGAAGCGGGGAAGAGTTGCTCGACCACACCTGCGCCGTAGCGAGTACGCCCTAGTAGTCTGTCAACTTGAAAATGACATATCTGGATCGACGCGGAGACAGCAATGCCACTTGAAAAATTTCAAGGAATACTCTGAAAGTTCAAAATTGGGCAATCATACCAGAGATGACCTATCACAAGTTCCGTAATACTACGGACATAATCGAGAGCGAAAACTGTGACTTGATTGAGTTGACCAACCACCACCAGTGCTGGTTGATTGATTATGTCTGTTTTCGGTTTGCTAAGAGAACTTCTAGGTGCAAAATTCTCAAGACTGAGGCGTTTGGCAACATATTTATACTGACGATTAATGGCTAGAAATAACATCACCAGCAAAATAATGCCATTGGAGAAGACTAAGCGATCGCCCAACCTAATTGCCGGGGTAAAAATCCATCGCGTGCTAAGAGAGAGGCAAGCCGGGGAAAGTCTGCATAACTCGTATTGGCTCAGGACTTACGCAACGAGATGCTGAGTTATGGGAGGGTGTAAGGGGGTAAGGGGAGCCAGTGCTCAGAAGCGAGTTTCCCGACTTGTTGCAAGAGCGTCTGTGCAGGAGTTAGCACAAGCGTGTTGTTGGGGGATCACGGGTTTGAACACCTACACCCTTGCCCCCCTATACCCCTTGCCTAAACCCTTGATTTCTCGTTTTCATGCGTAAGTCCTATGGCTGCTAAGAGTAAAATCGATAGCGTCGCAATTTGCAAAAATTTATATAACAGTCCATTGCCTAAAACCTACATTCCGCACCCTCAAGTGTCACATTATGGATTTTTAGGGAACGCTTAACGCTTAACTGGGAACAGGAAGACAAATTTCAGTACAAAAAGTATCAAAAAAAACTAAATTTTTCTCAAAATTGCGAAATAACCGATTGTGACAGTACCAGGTGCGGAATGTGGGCTAAAATATTGTGACCCAATTGAGATATGACAGTTTCGTGATCGTTTGCCACAACATGATAAACATTGGCTAAGTGCGTGATGCCCAGAAACAATGTTCGCTACTGTTGTGCATTTTTAATGCACAATAACTTACCTGCCACAGCACTTGCAAGAAGTCTGCGCTTTTAACCAAAGCCATAATTATAGGTCTTGTTAATCCCCTTTCGGTCAACAATCGCCCAGAACCAGTTATAGCAGAGATCCGACAGCGATAACAAAAAGATCCAATTCTCCTCAATGCTTTCTCCCTGCTGAGGAGGATATTTAAAATCGCTGTCTTTATGCAGCAACGTGATCTCGGCAGAGGGTAGATTCATATAGCCACGAATAGCTTCGCTGACTTTGGCGCGATCGGCATCTGAAGGTAAATCGAATGTCTCCGGTTCAAGTTCAATAACGCCAACTGGACTTTGAGTGTCATTTCCATCCTCAATAAAGCTGCGAATCGCACTTTCCAAGGCATCGATAAAAGTCACTTTACCACCCTTACGGATTTGAATTTTAAGCTGATCAAAGTCAACCACAACTGTCAGCTTTGTCACCCCAAGCTTAGTCTTGATCTTCTCAATATCCTCTACTGATGGCATCAATTGCTCCAACTGGACACCAGATTCCCCAGCACATTCATACAGTCACTATTATAAGACTTACGCGCTGTACAAATTGATCATCGTGTGAATTAAATCTGTCGGGGCAAACTTTCTCCGACGAATTTAACGAAAATAGGTAAATTCGTCGCTTTTCTCAATCATCTTTTCATAAGTTGCTGATCGCTTAAAAATCGTCCAAAATTAACCATATGGCAACACGAGAAAACAAATACAGCGGTTTGAACAATAAACTGATGCCAAGTCGCTTTGCCCAAAAACACAGTTCTCAAAGTGGAACACATGCGCTTCCTGTAATCGTCTAGGATTTGGTATACATTTGTAAAGGGGAAGTATTTTAGGTAAGAGTTTCTTGGTTGATTTAAGTCCCTGCCAGGGATTTAGTAAACCATTATCCTTGCCTTTATCTCGTAAGACCTCAGGCAACTGTACACTGTCCTGTTGGGCTGCGTTATATTCTATCCGAATGAGATCTGAGATAATGGAGCATGACAACTAAGCTGCTGAACAATCGCTATCAAGTTCTCCAGGTACTCGGTGCCGGTGGGTTTGGTGAAACTTTTTTGGCGGAAGATACTCATATGCCTTCTCGCCGTCGCTGTGTCATTAAGCAACTCAAACCCGTAATCAACAACCCGCAAACTTATCAAGTTATCCAAAACCGATTTGAACGAGAAGCTGCAACCCTGGAGTATCTGGGCGAAGGTAGTGACCAAATTCCCAAACTATTTGCCTACTTTTCTGAAACAGGGCAATTTTACCTTGTTCAAGAATGGATTCAAGGTGAAACTCTAGCACACGTAGTTAAGTCACAAGGGGCACTGGGCGAAACGACTGTTAGGCAAATCTTATTGAGTTTGCTGTCCGTATTGGATTATGTTCACAGTAAAGGGATTATTCATCGGGATATTAAACCGGACAACATCATTATCCGCTCCTCGGATGGCAAACCTGTCTTAATTGATTTTGGTGCTGTCAAAGAAACAATACGTTCAGTGGTGAGTCCTGGAGGATATCCCGTACAATCACTGATTATTGGTACACCAGGCTATATGCCGAATGAGCAAGCTGTTGGACGCCCAGTTTACGCCAGTGATATTTATAGTTTAGGTATGACGGCAATTTACTTGCTCACTGGTAAATACCCAAGTGAACTACAAACAGATCCTCAAACTGATCAAGTAACATGGCACCACCTAGCTCCTCAAGTATCCCAAAACTTGGTGATGATACTCAATCAGGCAATTAAGCCACTTGCAGGCGATCGCTACACTACTGCCAGCAAAATGCTTTACGCTTTGAGATCTGCAACTTCTGTGCCTACGGTGGAACCAACAGCAGCCTCTCAACCGACAGTACCCCTACGGACTACAAATTCTGGTGGATCATACTCATCACAGTATACTCAACCAGCAATACCGTCCACTCGCAAACCTGCTGTGATTCCAACTTCTTCCACTCCAGCAAACTGGCAAAAACCTGCTTGGATTGTAGGCAGTTTGGTTGTAGGTAGTTTGATTGGTGGAGTAGCTATTGGCAATATAAATCGTCAATCGTCTGAAGTTCCCGTTGCAACATCGCCCACCTCTACAGAGGTTCCAGCAGCTAACGAAACAAATCCAACCCCTGCGACACCGTCCCCAACTCCTACTTCTCAAGCTAGGATACGTAGACATAGGAGAGTTACTACACCAGAACAAGTTGTGATTGCACCCAGCCGATCGCAACAACAACCAGAAGCTTATATATCTGCTTCACCCTCAGTTGTTCCTGACTCGAAATCACAGTTATCAACAATTGAGCCTGTACCAGAACAACAAGTCCCTGAAGAATTGCAAACTCCAATTACTTCTACTCCACCACAACAAAGCATACCGCAAGAATCTATCCCACAACAACAATTTACACCGCAAAAAGCGGAACAACCAGCTAAACAGCAAAAACCACAACAACAATCTACACCACAAAAAGCGGAACAACCAGCTACACCACAAAAATCACAACAACAATCTACACCACAAAAAACGGAACAACCAGCTACTTCTCCTAATGTGATCTCAACTCCAGAGGCTTCCACTCCACCTCCACAGCCGGAAAAACAAAGTCTTGCAATTCCAAAAACCAGTAGTAGTGATGTTCCTGCATTTCCTGTTGGTTCTTCAGAAGATACAGTTACAGCAGCTTTAGGAAAGCCAACTAAGGTTTCAAGAGGTGCGTTTGGGAGAACTCGTGCTTACCTTTACCAGCGTGATCCAAACCGCTTTGATCTTGGTTATTTGTTTGATCGTCAAACAAAAACGCTACGCCAAACAGAAGTCTCATTTGCCCAATCTGTTGCACCGGAGGTGATGCAGAACACACTACAGGGAATGCTAGGGGGTAGTGCTTCTGGTAATATTAAGCAAGGATTGCAACAAGTATACAATCGGAAAACGAATCAATACTCTTTTAATGTTGGTGGACTAAAAGGGTCGATAGAACGCAATTCAGAAGACCAAATTTACATTGCAATTTGGGATGCTAACTTGCATTGATTAAAAAATCTCTATCTATAGCTGTCGCCAACTCTATTAGGACATGTAGCAAAGAACTCTTAACTTTTAACAGGCTTAAAAGTCTGGTAATGTGGGTATTTTTTCATAAGTTCATATCCTAATTTACCTAGTAACGGCTATACGTGCTAGTCGCGTCCCTTGCTTTGCGTAATCCCCTAATTCATATTTCTATTTTGCGACGGCAATCCCAGCAATGATTTGCTGCACTCGTTGCAAGCTGGTGTTCTCCTGTTTTTGAAAATAGATTTTAGCCGCTTGCTCAAAAGCCTGCTTTGCTTCTACTTTCTTTTTCAAAGCCAAGAAAGCGTTACCTTTATTTTCGTATGCTTGGGCATAGTTAGGATCGCGCTTAATCACGCGATCGCAATCTTTAATCGCATCCTCATATTTCTGGCGGGCAAAGCGGGCTATACTTCGCTCATAGTAAGCATCAATGTAGTTTTCATCTATAGCAGTCGCCAACTCTATTAGGACATATAGCAAGGAACGCTTAACAGGGTTGAAAATCTCGTGATTCCGTATTTTCTCATTATCCCTCTTCTGTCACTTTCCGGGTATTCTGAATAAAAGAATCATGGATAGA
>NZ_JCACKO010000060.1:0-30039 GCF_059505445.1 Brasilonema angustatum
CTTTTAGGGTGGAGTTAATCCAAAATCTAAAATCCTAAATCCAAAATTGATTGACATCACAAATTCTTTTCTTATGAAAGCATTAGTTAAATCTATCACAAACAAATGAACAGGGCACCTCTTTAGACGAAAGCGCGAATCGTGTCTTTATCATTAAACTCAAGAGAATCGTAGTTGAAGTGGGCAAAACCCAGCTCCTCCCCGAACTCCCCGTAAATCTCCAACCAGCCATCATCACCATCAGTCGTTACATGAACCGCATAAGTTAATGTGTTATTGATGACCATTTTATACAACCTGACTGAACCATAGTCGGCTTTTTCCACATTCTCGTAGTAGAAGTTGTAAGAAGACTGCACGCTCTCTGGTGCAGTTGCTTTATCAGTATTCTCTCCGAGAGTCTTCACGAATTCTCTGCCTTCAGAGTCTTGTTCTACGGCTTGCTTTAGTGCGTCAATGTAAAATTTTTGGGCTTGTTCGGGGGTAAGCTTATCTGTGGTTTCTTTAACTTGACTGACTACATTGCCTTGTTGGTCATAAGCCCAAGTTGATACCTGATTACCTTGGGCATCATAGAGTTTTGCCGAATCTCCTTTATCATTACAAATAAAGCTTTCAATACCGAAGCTGAAGCCCCCCGACTCTGGGTGAACCGAATTGGTATAAACTCGGAAACTCTGAGCGGACTGTAACATAGTACCGCTAGGAAAAAGAAACTCTTTAGTGTTGGTAGCTAAAGTAACTTTCCAGCCTGATATATCTGTCAACGTTGAACCCTGATTGGTAATCTCAATGTATTGATCAGCCTGAGTTGTATTGACTTGACCCTGACAAATAAGATTTGTGATCACAACGTTGCACACGATGATTTTCTCCTTGACTATCCAAGAAATAATCGTAATTATATCTGGGTTGCTAACTATTGGAGATATTGCAGCAAATCGTATACAGCCTTCCTAAATAGGATGTGAACACCCTCCTCGCCTTCTCTTTCTTTTCTTTGCGACGCCAGTCGCCTCAAGTCGGGAAACCCGCCCAGGCGAAAGCGGCTCCTCTTTGCGCCCTTTGCGGTACCCTGCGGGAAGCCGCTCCGCGTCTACGTTTTTTTGTTCACGACTTATCTAGGATTGCTGTATCTGAGTTAATTAGCGCTTTGCAAAGCACAAGACTATTGCGACGTGTGGTGTATGTAGCTAATTGATATAACTCCAAGCAACGTAGTTCAAACAGTAAAATTCCTCACCATAAAGAGGAGATGCGGGTGCGAATCCGGTCGTTGCTATCAGATTGTAAAGTTCTATTAACTGCCAGAAAATAAACAGTATTTATACTGAACTCATGTCGTTAGTACGATGATAATAATATATGAGTTGTGTAAAATTTAGCATATTACCGACAGTATGAACTGCGAAATTCTCAACACCGCAGCGGAAATCTTCGAGGCTTTCAACGCTTGCAAGAATCCAGGGGAAGAGATTGATCTATTTGAGTGTTTGGCAACTCGCCCTGAGGCACCCCTAGTAGCATTTGTAGAGATACTGCAAAAAATCAAACCAGAGCCTATTTTGGCACTTACATTACAGGCGTTTGGCAAGATTACTGATGCTGATGTAAAGCTGCGGTTGAAGCAAAGTGATGATTTGCTGATCATGCTGAGTGAACAGGCGCGTTCTGGTTCGACTGACTTGATTCGCTGGGCTGCAGCGACGACGATTGATAAATTGGGATTTGATTGTATCGCAGTGTCTGTGCATTTTTCTGAGGAACCCCGAAGTATTGCTGAGAAGATAATGCAGTCTAAGATTAAAAGATTTGCTGACCAAAATCTTATAGAAAGTCATGATTATGATGAGTTTTTACGTTTCTGGACTTATGGATATTGGTACAAACTTAAGGAATTGACTCTAGATTATGAATTTTGGACATTGAAGAAGGAATGGGAGTCTAAAAGAGAAAGAGGATGGCAAGATTCACATGATTCTCAAGAGATTCAGCGTCTCAATAAATTTTCAGTTTGTTGGGAGGTGATGAATGCTCTTAGTTTGAGAGGATTAAATCAGGTGAACTTGGCACTAATAAAAGCTGAAGACTATGGAGAAAATGCTTCAGATATTGACGAAAATGAGGTATTTGAAGGCATTGCCCAAGTTTTGTCAGCTTATCAATTGACTGAATTTAGTAGTGACAGTGATTTGCAAGTTTTAATGGAGACTCAATTTCACTGTCTGGAAAGTAATAATAAAACAACTCGCTTACTTGCGGCTAGAAAAATTCTGAATTTGGAAAATACTTGTTTAGATAAAGTTAGAGATGAACGACTACACAT
Organism: Brasilonema angustatum; assembly: GCF_059505445.1. NCBI lineage: Bacteria > Bacillati > Cyanobacteriota > Cyanophyceae > Nostocales > Scytonemataceae > Brasilonema > Brasilonema angustatum. The sequence continues at coordinate 2,327 of NZ_JCACKO010000060.1, forward strand.
TTTCCATTCCACTGAAGCCTTTATGGAAATAGAAACATGCGAGTTAAATTATAAAACTACCTATCATCAATTAGAAAACTTGTCCGAGAATATAGATTGGTTAGAAAAACAACTTAAGCGAAAAAAAGTACTTAGTGATATTTCTCAGATGAAGTTGGTAGTTTTAGACGAAATGAGCAAGAGAAAAAGTAAATTTGCTGTAGCTAAACTTTCCTGTGAACGTTTACGAGAAAGTACCCATACGGAAATTGATAAATGTTTAAAAAAAATTCACGCAATCAGTACAGAAATTTATGAGAAAGTATTTGAGGAAGTACAACTTGGTCAACTGCCTGATATTAGTGTTGATCATGAACACGCACTTATCTTATTTGAAGATTATAAAAATCTATTGGCAGAAAAGTTATCAATAGCCTCTTCTGTTCATAAACAAGTATTGACGTTTTATTCTCAATTAGAAAAATGTCAAAATCATCATGAAACAATTCAAAACAATTTAACGTTAATAAAATCCATCAATTATAGAGTTTATGGATATTTAGCTTTAAAAGACGACTTAATTGAAATTAAATTGCCAAGTCGTATCAGTTATCAAAACTATACACAATTGAGTTTACTTGAGCAATATTCGACTTACTTAACAAATAAGTTAAATCAACTTAGAGATGAAGTAGTGTGTCGTTATGAAAGAATAATTCCAAGTCAATTATCACCTCTTGATACAGAATTAAAAAAAGCAAAGATAAAAATGGAGGCAGCTAAGAATCTCGCTGATAAGATTAATAATTTTTCTAAGATATTATGCCTCTATCTAATTTCTCTTCTTCTGCTACCGTGGACGCTAATCATGATGATTCCAGTTGGGTTACTTATAGGTATTGTGAAGATATTTTTTGGTGAGGCAGGAGAGAACATAACTCGTATTTTAGGTTTGATCGCTGCTCCTGGTATGTTAATTTATCTGGGAATTGAAAAAATTATATATAAACTCATTCAACAGTATGAAAAAAGATTAGAGTATCAAAGGATATTAAGATATGAAAAACTCGAAAGTTTGAAAGATGAGGAAAGACAAATACTACATTTATTATCTATTTGAATTCCCAAGTCTTCGCTGTGGCGAAGGCAACGAAGCTGCCCTATTGCCCAAAGTCGCAGAGCGACTTTGCCTCAAAGCCCTCTCCTCTCTATATGTGCGACCAGAGAATAAACAGGACACGGAAATTTTAATGGCTGGCTGCCAAAATGATATAATCGATGTGCTTATACAAGACGTAAAAACCAACTTCAGGATCTGAAAAAAGTAGACGCCCTTCTCACGAATAGACGTGGTCAAGGAAATATAACTCCGTGCTTGTCGTAAAATGGGGCTATGCAGAAAGGATGTCTGACAAGTGCTATGGACGCAATTTATATTCCGCAGCTTACAAAAGCGCCGCAAGCAACAGAGGAAATTCAAGTCAAAGAGTTTCTACCTGGTTTAGAAACTCTGACACCAGTTCGAGGTCGCATCCGCGTCCAGCATCATGGAAATTACTTAGAAGTCTTTTCTCAAGCAGAAACAATCATCACTTGTACCTGTAGTCGATGCTTGCAAAACTACAATCATCGTTTAACCATTGATACAAAAGAAATCATTTGGTTAGATGAAGCAGCAAACGTTGATGATCTGCCACTAGAACGCGAAATTGCTTTTGATGATTTAGTAGAAACTTTATCACCCCAAGGGTATTTTGATCCCGGTACATGGCTATATGAGCACATATGCTTAGAATTGCCTCGGCGACAGTTGTGTGATGCCAATTGTTTGGGCATTCAACCAAGCGCCCAGAGTAAATCTGATAAGCGTGTTGACAGGCGTTGGGCTTCTTTGGAAGGTTTGAAAAAGGAATTTCCGGGAGCGTAGTTTGATAGGTTTGTAGTGGGCGCTTTAGCCTGAAAGCGTCTACTGCAAATTAGGAACATTTCATTGCTCATTTTCGCAAACTATAGAATTCCTATTTGATTTTTGAACAGAACTCCGTACAGTTTTTGTTAACGGTTAAGAGTTAAGCGTTCCCTGTTAAGCGTTCCCTGTTCCTTAGCTCAACTAGTAACTTTATAAACCAAACCGGATTCCTATATTAAGTTTCATGTAAGTGTAATAATTTTTTCACTTATTTATTCTGTTGTTTCGCATTCCTGACTGGTCTAAACTCCAGAACCGAGTTGTCGCAGAAATTGTTCAGAGCGATCGCGCGGAGCGCAGACGCCAAAGGCGTATCGCTTTGAGAATTTTCGCTCTGAAAAATTTAAGATGTAATATGATAGATGGCAGCACAGTCACGCTTGCCAGACGATGCTCTGCTGCCTCAACCCCGATTGCCCGCAACCTCAAAATCCTGAACAGATAATCCATTGCCAGAGTTGTGGCGCGCTACTCATACCGCTTTTGAGAGGTCACTATCGTATAACTCAGGTGCTTTCAGATGAAGGTGGGTTTGGTAGAACCTACTTGGCAAAAGACGTAGATAAGCTCAATGAACGCTGTGTCGTCAAGCAACTAGCACCAAAAGTCCAGGGGACGTGGGCTTTGAAGAAGGCGATTGAGTCATTCCAACAAGAGGCGCAGCGATTGCAAGAACTAGGAAAAAATTCCCAGATTCCTACCTTGTTGGCTTACTTTGAGGAAGATAACTATCTGTATTTAGTCCAAGAGTTTATTGATGGGCAAACTTTGCTCAAAGAGTTGCGACAACAGGGAATATATCATGAAGCACAAATTCGGCAAGGTTTACTGGATTTGCTGCCCGTTCTAAAGTTTATTCATGAGCGTGGGGTGATTCACCGGGATATTAAGCCACAAAATATTATGCGCCGTCAAAGTGATGGCAAGTTAGTACTAATTGATTTTGGTGCCTCGAAGCAACTAAGCGCAACAGTACGGACTAAACCGGGGACGACTATTGGTACACGTGGGTATAGTCCTCTCGAACAATTGCAGGATGGTGAAGCTCACCCAGCAAGCGATTTATTTAGCTTAGGGGCTACGTGTTTTCATTTAATGTCTGGTGTTTCACCAGGTAGTCTTTGGGCAGAAAATGGCTATAGCTGGGTTGTTTCTTGGCAGCAATATTTGAAATGTTCGATAAGTGCAGATTTAGCTAAAGTTTTCGATAAGCTTCTCAAAAAAGACATTAATGAGCGTTATCAGTCTGCGGATGAAGTCCTCAAAGACTTAGAACCTCAGCCATCATCCCCGCAGCCACCTAGACTGAAAAACAGACTTTTAGCGGGTGCTGGCATTGTGTTGTTAGGATTTGGGGGATTTTGTTACATAAACAATTTCCAGATCTTAAACCTGATAGCGGAAAACAATTTCTTGATGAAAACCCTCAATGGGCATTCCAATTTGGTAACTTCTGTTGCTGTTAGTTCGATCCCCTCTGACTCCCCGCTTTATAAGGGGGGACTGGGGGGGATTGTTGCCAGCGGTAGTTTTGACACAACCGTCAAACTCTGGAATTTGTCAACTAGAAAGGAAATTTTCACACTTGAGGGCAATGCTGGTTCAGTTTATTCCGTCGCTACCAGTCCGGATGGTCGTACTGTAGCCAGTGGCAATGGTGACAAAACTATTAAACTATGGAATCTCTTCACTGGACGAGAAATTTATACCCTCTATGGACATTCGAGTTCGGTTGAATCCGTTGCCATTAGTCCGGATAGCAAGATGCTTGCAAGTGGCAGTTTTGACGGTAGCATCAAACTATGGGATCTGCCATCCGGAAGGGAAATTGCTACCCTAAAGGAACATTCTGGTGCAGTGAAATCTGTTGCCTTTAGTCCGGATGGACAAATTCTTGCCAGTGGCAGTGAAGACTATACTATCAAACTATGGAATTTAAAAAATAAACAGCTGATCAGAACTTTAAAAGGACATTCTCAACCAATTAGATCTGTGGCTATTAGTCCTATTCGTTCTGACTTGCGGAGTTTGGGAGGACGACTCGGAGGGATTCTTGCCAGTAGCAGTGCTGACGACACTATCAAACTGTGGGATTTAGCAACCGGGCAGGAAATCTACACCTTTAAGGGACATTCTTACTCTGTTAATTCTGTTGCCTTTACCTCAGATGGTAAAACCCTGGCAAGTGGTAGTAGTGACCATACCATCAAACTGTGGGATGTGGCAACGAAAAGGGAAATTCTTACCCTCCGGGGACATTCTAAAGAAGTTACTTTCGTTGCCTTTAGTCCCGATGATAACACCCTTGTGAGTGGTTGCACTGACGGGACTATCAATCTTTGGCGGGTGGTTCGGTAATCAGACATCCTTTAGGACAACGCTATAAGGTTTTTTTCCTAATTCTTCTTGTTGAATGCGTCGTTTTTGATTAGCCCCGGCAATTTTTAAAGCAACAGATTGTACTTGATGGTACAGCTTGCGTGGCATTAGCCAGAGAAAATAAGCTGCTGCAAGAGTGATAATTGTACGGTGTGGTTCTTCCAGTAGAATTCGCCAGTGGGTAGAGAGCGATCGCACAGCAAACTCCACAGCTGTTGAACCATCTTCTAAAGTGACTGCTCTTCGGGCTAAATGGCGTAGTTGGTAAGCCATAGCGATTTTTTCCAACTCAGACATTGATGCTGGAGGTACGTAGACGCGTGCTTTTTCCAGCATTGTTTCCCAAGAACTTAACTTTTTCACCAGTTGAGCCGAAAATCCCTGGGAATTTATTCGGTAAAGCGTCAAGGCTTCTGGAATTCCTTCTATAAGCCATTTCGTTTTCATCGCTATCCGCAGCCAAAGTTCCACATCTTCTGAAGGGTGTAGTTGGCGATCATCATCAAAATAAAAGTTTTCTACCACTCCATAAAGATTATCTTGGAATGCAATATCTTCAAAAACCTGACGCCGAATCACGGGTACTGATCCATTTCCAATGGGAGTCCGACAAAGTATATCAAGTGGAGTAATTTCCTTGAGCTTGGTTATCTGATAAATACCCAAAGGCTTCCCTGTTTCATCGATTAAAGAAGAGCGACAAAAACTCACCCCCACTGCTGGTGACTTGTTTAAATGTTCAATATGTTTTTCTAACTTTTCGCTTACCCATAAGTCATCTGCATCTAAAAAAGCCAAATATTCCCCTTGAGCATGACGAATACCAACGTTTCGAGCCGCAGCTACTCCTCGGTTTTCCTGACGGATTATTTTGATTCTATTGTCTGTAAATTGCTGACAAATTTCTATGCTTTTATCCGGAGAACCATCGTCAATGATGAGCAACTCAAAATTTTTATATGTTTGCTCAAGAACTGATTGTATTGTTACTGCTACATATTTCTCAACTTTGTAAACTGGAATGATCACAGAAACTTTTTTCATAGAAGCCCCGAATTCTAATTTTTATGATTATTTGGGAAAACATAACGTGTTGCCCACAATGTAAACAGAGGTAAAAACACAATATGAACTAATAAAACAGATATTGCTACAACAATTATTTGCCAGTGATCTCCTAAATGAACTGATAACACAGATGTATCTACACCAAGAACTTGTAAGTTCACTCCTATCAGGATTGCTATGCTAAATAGGAAAGTGAATACGATATTCCAATATAAATCTAAATGAGGTTTCCCAACTGCTATAAGCAATTGGGATGCTGCGTCTGCAAAGGGTCGTGGAATTGCGGATAAGCAAATGAGAACAACAATGGGGATAGCAGGCTGCCATTTTTTACCGAAAACAATTGGTACATAAATATGAGCTAAACTAGATTGGAGTATGACAAAAGGAATAATGGTGGCGCGAATAGTTTTCAGACTACTAAAATAGGATTTTTTCAATTCAGACAATTCTGAGCGAACTGCACATAGATGAGGCAAAATTGCTGAGTTAATAGCATTAATAATACTTAAACTAATTCCTAATCCGGCGTTAAAACCAAAGAAGTATAACCCTAATTCCTGAATTCCATATTCAGGAACTCCCTGCTTTACAACAAAGCGACCAACTAACAGATAATCTAAGTTATTTCTTAGTGTTCTTAACAAGGAAACCCCTAAAATATTTTTACCAAACTTAAAAATATGACTCCAACTTTTGGTGGTAAATCCTGTGTTGACACGCCAAGACTGTGCTCTGTAGTATATTAAGGTTTCGATAGGCGAAATTAATATTGAAGGCAACACCAACGACCATACACCCATACCTAAGACAGCAAAAATCGCAGTCAGTATACTTCCAGTAAAGTTTTGAACACTATTCGCAATTGCTATTACTTTCAGACGATTTTCTCTTTGTATGAGAGTTTTTTGTATTGTAGATAAAGGCCAAATTAAGTAAGCTAAACCTGAGACAATTATTGGCAAAACCAGATTTGGACTTTTATAAAACCAAGCTATGGGAAAAGCTGCAATAGACTGAATAACAAAAAGACTAAAAAAAACGGCCCAACTTAACCAGTATGCAGAGTTACACAAATCCTCTAGTTCTTCTTCTTCAGCTTGAATTATTTTTGCACTTATACCTATGTCAGCAAACGTGAGTGAAAACTCACGCACTGTCATGATAATCGCACCCAAACCATAGTCATGGCGATTTAAATACCGAGCAATGATCACAACTAATCCCAAGCGCAAGACTCTGTAGATAATCTCTGAAATACTCAGCCAGCCAACATTTCGGATGAATTGACCTGAGAATTTTTTCTTGATAATGTTTATCACAGGATGAATTGATCTCATTACTATCTTTGGGACAACTAACGAGTGACAAAAATATCACTGTCTATTACTAGCTACCGTTCAATGGTATCAGCTACTATGCCCAAGACTGGAACCTGACCAGTTTTTAATTCTTCCAGGGCTTGGTGTAAAGAAGGACGAACTGTTTTACCTAGTCCTGCAACCATCAAAATTCCATCAACACGATTTGCTAAGATGCTTGTGTCTAAAAGTCCCATAATGTGTGGTGCGTCATACACAACTAAATCATAGTTTGCATGGGCTTCCTTCACGAAATTCTCCATTCTTTGAGATGAAAATAGCTTTGTGGGATTTTGCGGTGCATCACCAGCCGTGATCACAAAAAGATTTTCTTCTCTGGGTGCTTGTCCAACGACATCATTAAAATCTATACCTAGAAAAAGTATCTCGCTAAGTCCTTTGATGTTAACTAAACCTAATGCATGATGAACTTGAGGATGACGTAAATTAGCATCTACTAATAGTACTTTTTGACCTGCTTGAGCTGCTATCTTTGCTAAATTCAGTGCTACTGTGGATTTGCCATCGCCACTTGTCGCTGATGTCACGACTATTGAGTGGATAGAAGCTTGTGATTTGAGAGAGTTTATTTTGTTAAAAAGAGAGCAGAAAGCTTCGGTAAAAGAAGTTGTTTGATACTCCTGAGTCTTTGCTTTTACCTGTGGTACAAATTGATGTTTTCCTTTTTGATTTGCATAGGCTAGTTCTTTATCTCTGACAGAAGTCGGGTGTCTTAATTCTTTGTGGAAAGGAACGACCGCAAAAACTGGTAGTTTAGTTGTACGTTTGATTTCCTCAGGATCGCGAAAGACATTTTGCGAATTCTCCAAAAGCAAAGCAGCCAAAGTTCCCAATAGTAAACCTCCAACAGCTCCTAAGGCAATGTTACGCTCACCATTGAGTCCTACTGGTACGAGATGACCTTTTTTATCACGAGGGAGTGTTGGAGGCGTAATAATTTCCCAAGGAATATCCTGTTGAGCAGCATCTACCCGTAGTGCTTCTTGCTTAGCTAAAATCTGGTTGAGGGTGTCAGTAGAAACTTGCAATTCCCTTTGCAAATTGGCGTACCGACGTGAAAGGGCAGGATATTGCTGAATTTGTTGATTCAACTCGGCTGTTGCTTTATTGTTCGCTTGGAGGCTACTTTCTAGTGTCTGAATTTGGTTAGCGCTATCAGCTAGTTGTTTGATCAGGTCACGCCGAATCGAGTTTTGATAAACTCTTACTTGGGAGTTATCCCTCCCCCCATTCCTGCCTAATGCCAGTTTTGCTTCTTGCTGTACTAAAGGTAGGAGTTTGCGTTGCTGTTCGCGCAAACTCCGCATGACTGGGTTGTTCTCTGTGAGGCGGGTTGAGTCTGTGGCAATTTTTGTTTCTACCTCTTGCAGACGAGTCAGGACTTGCTGATATTGAGGTGATTCACTCAACGCTGATGAAGCGATCGCTGTATTTTCGGACATTTGCAACTGCTTTTGCAAAGAAGCAGAAAGTGAGCGAGTCTCAGCTAAGCTTCTTTCAGTTTCTATGCGCTGTGTTTTAAGTTCATCAGCTCTGTTGAGCAATTGTTGCCCCTGAAGTTCCGGGTTGAGCATATTGTACTTCTTTTGAAACACTTGCATTTGTCCTTGAAGTGTATTCACCCGGAGTTGTATTTTAGGAATCTGCTGTTCAACGAATTTTATTCCCTGACGTAAGTTGGTCTGCTGTTGTTCTTTACTATAGTTTTGGTATGCTTGTGATACCTCCTCTAAAACAGACTGAACTTTTTGCGGGTTGGATTCTCGATAGCGAACCTCCACAACTCTTGATAGGTCTTTGCCTTTACCAATCCGACTAATATGTAACGTGCCAACCCGTTCAGGAGACACCTTACCAGACGCATCACTCGCAGCAAGTTGATCGTAGGTAATGTCTGGGTAGCGATTTTTCAGGTCTTTCACAACTGGATCTATCAGCTTTTGACTTTTCAAAACCTCCATTAAAGCCTGATAATCCATTTCGGTTTTATTCTGTTTGGTGATTTCGTTGATATTTTGCTTTAAAGTTTCCGATAGTAAAAGCAGTAACTCACTATCAGCGCTTTTTAATGGTTCAACTAATATCTGAAACTTACCTTCATATTTTGGAGATCGAGTTGCTGTCCACGCAATAGCCACTGTAGTCACAATCACTGTCGCACTAGCAATCAAACCTAAGCGACGACGCAATGTAGGGAAAATTTGATTTTGACCCGTATTTTCTTCTTCACCTTCTGATCTTCTCCAAGATAAATACGGCTCTTTCAGTACAGTATTAGAATTTCTCAAGTACTGCAAGCTTTGTTCCTTAGTTGGCATTGGTTTTCCCATTCAATTATATTGAATACACGATTTTGTCAATCTATATTTTTAGATACTGAATTCTAGCCAACTTGCCAGAAAGACAAATGGGATAACTGTTTGGAATGGTGTTGCATTTACAACAACCAATGCTAGCGTGAGTGCGGTACGGCTAACATCCAACAAGGTGATGCGGTTACAGACTCTGCACTTATTAGTTTTTTTTGTGCAAAGTGCTCCCTGATCTTAAGGATAAATCATACCAGATTTTTGCTAGTTTCAGTATCCTCTAACATACCCTCCTACGTATATATTATTATATATTATGCTCTTCTTTACATAAAATTCATAAAAAACGTTTTATCAATAAAGATAAAGTAAAGTCGAAAGTTCAGATTGAATCAAAAATGACTTCTTTGGACATAATTATACGAAAGTTGAATGGGATAATTTTTATACGATAAATGTATTTAAGACCTTTCTTCAAATTAAGCATCACTTTTTTTGTTCAAGAAATTTTCTTGAGACGGCTAACAAATTATTGCAAAGAGAGTAGCCATGCACAGATTATCAAGGCTAGCCGAAAAGGTATTTGTTGTATTGACTCTGTTTTTTTCAACAACTGCCTTGATACCTATTCTTATAGAAAAAGAAGATTCTGTAGATGCGAGCCAAGATCCATACACTCCAATCCTTTTTATGGGAATCTATATCGTGACTCTGTTGTTGGTTATGAAAAACTGGAAAAGTTTTTTGTACGTTGCACAGAGGGACATTTGGATCTGGTTACTGGTAGGAATTGCATTAGCATCCGTCTTGTGGACAGTAGCACCAGATATTACCCCACGTCGTAGCGTACTTCTTTTGGGGACAACTGGATTCGGAGTATACTTAGCTACGCGTTACACCATGAGGGAGCAACTAGAATTATTAGCTTGGATGTTCGGGTTAATAATATTACTAAGCTTTGTGTTTGCTATAGCACTCCCATCTTATGGTTTGATGACCTTTCAGGAAAAAGGTATTCATGCGGGAGCTTGGCGAGGTGTCATAACGCACAAAAACACCTTGGGTCGTTTGATGAATGTCAGCACCATAGTCTTTCTCTTACTCTGTCTTGACAACTCGCTTTCTCAACAGAAATATAAATGGCTTTCGTGGCTTGGTTTTGTTTTATCAGTGGTTTTAATCATTCTTTCAACCTCAAAAACAGCCTTGATTGTTCTTCTGACTTTGATAATTATCTTGCCACTATATAAGGCTTTGCGAGGAAATTATAATCAAGTAGTCCCTTTAGTAATTGCTGTGATTCTTGTGGTAGGAACTACAGCGACTTTGCTATTAGATAATTTACCAATTATAGCGACTGCATTGGGTAAGGATTTGACACTCACAGGACGCACAGATATTTGGGGAGTAATGCTTGAGCTAATTTGGGAACGCCCTTTATTAGGCTACGGTTTTAATGCTGTTTGGCAAAACTGGGATAATGATGTGACAGCCTACCTTTGGCGCACCTTGGAATGGGAATCTCCTTATGGTCACAATGGCTTTATGGATTTATTGGCAGAATTGGGGATACTAGGGTTAATCGTTTTTTGCATAAGCTATGTAACCACTTGTATAAAAGGAGTTATGTGGTTACGGGCTACTAAAATGGTAGAGGGTTTATGGCCTTTAATGTATCTGACGTTTTTATTTATATCCAACGTCACAGAAAGCACTCTTGTCGCAAGTAACAGTATCTTTTGGATATTATACATATCAGTAATTTTTTCAACGGCTGTGGAGTTTGAACAAGCGAAAAAATACAGCTATTATCTCAATATGATGGCAGACGAAGAAGGAAGAATAAATTGAGAACCTATTAAAATTATGAAGATTACTTTAATATGTCACGACATTGTCTACCCTCCGAATCGTGGTGCGCGAGTAGAGATGTGGCGAAGGATAAAAGCCTTCTCTAATATTGGTGTAGAGTTACAACTCATATCCTGGATAAATGAACCGTTACAACCTGAGGAAATAGCTGAAATAAAGAAATATGTAAAAGAAATTTATCTCATACCGTTTCAACGTACATTAGGCTCTATTGCTCGTAGGGCAATTGACTTATTACATTATCCTTTAGAAGTGACTTCTCGGATTGTTAAGGGAAAAGAGTTAACGACTCTGCTTTCTAGTGTCCGTCTTTTTCAACCTGATGTTATCTGGTTGGATGGAATTCACGGTGGGGAAATCGCAGCTAAGTTAAGCAAAAACTTGAATGTCCCCCTCATCACTCGCTCTCACAATATAGAGTATTTATATTACCGTCGGTTACTTGCATCTACAACAGACTTTACAAGTAAGCTCAAAAGATATTTGTCAGTCTCTCACTTGGAAAGTTTTGAAAAAGACTTACTGAAAAAGAGTGCTTTGTTCTACGATATCTCTGTAGATGACTTCAAATTTTGGCAAAGTCAAGGCTTTAAGAATGGGCGCTACTTACCGCCTATTGTTGAGTTTCCTAAAGATAATTATTCAGAACAAGCCCGTGATGAAACCAGCGCCAATCTTATGTATGACGTTGTGTTTCTAGGTAACCTAAAGGTTGACAACAACGTAGCTGGTATAGTCTGGTTTATAACGCAGGTTTTTCCGATTATACGCTCTGCATTACCCACTGTTAAAGTCCTAATAGCTGGTTCCAATCCTGTAAATAAAATCAAGCAACTATGTGAAGAACAGCAAGGTATCTATCTGAGCATCAATCCACCATCCTCTACAGCAGTTTATCAGTCGGGGCGTGTTCTGATTAATCCGGTTTTAACGGGTAGCGGGGTGAGTATAAAGTCCATAGAAATGCTTGTCTCTGGTAGATCTATTGTTTCTACACCTCAGGGAATAGCTGGTTTGCCAGAAGAGGTGAGAAAACTTTTTCAAATAGCTGTTGATGCTCAATCTTTCGCTGAAGAAATAGTAAAATTGTTATCAACTCCTCAAAAGGTTAATGTTGATCAAGAATTGCTTGAGTCACTGTTCGGTTCTCAAGTCGTTGAAGGTGTTGTGTCGGATATAAAGTCTTTACTGTGATTTGAGATAAATGCAGGGAATTCCAAGTAAATGAAGATAATTTTGCTTAACAACTACAGCATGACTTTCGAATGGGAACAGTGGAAAAAAGAGAATTATCAATACCCTACTCATCATCTTTGGGGAGCTACAACACTACCTAGATATGGGATTAATGTTGATATACTACCTTATGAAAAATATTCTTTTTTGAAAAGAGTTAGTGAAAAAATCAAAGTATTAGGAGACTTAGATCAGGAAATTAGATTACTTTTCGGAAAATATGATTATGATATTATTTACTCGGCAAATCAAGGTTCTACATACCTACTTGCTATTTTACGAGCTATAGGTATTTTAAGAAAACCAGTGGTTACCATTCAACATCAATCATTTAAAAAGAATATCTGGAGCATATTATTTATAAAATTGATTTTATCTGGGTACGATAGACTTTTTTGCTTGAGCAGTGGACTAAAAGAGCACTTGATAAAGGAGTTTAATTTACCAGAAGAGAAAGTTTATTTATTAGAATGGGGAATTGATTTACCTTTTTATAATATTAAAAATGATGAGATTATTGACGCAAAAGAAGGAGAAAAAAATAGCTTTATATTGAGCGCAGGTAGAACATATAGAGACTACGAGACCCTCACAAAAGCTTTCAAAAATATAAGCTATGATTTGAGGATATATAGCGCTGGAGATACTGTCTTTCAGACAACTCCTGATCTTGATTGTAATGTTAAATTTTTTAAAAATTGCCTATCATGGCAAGAAATATTAACTGAACATGCAAAAGCTTATGCAATTGCTATACCTCTAGATACAACCCAGCCTAAATCATATATTAATGTGCTTGGAGTGACTAGTCTTCTAGATGCGATGGGTATGGGAAAAGCAGTTGTCATGACGAGAACTATAGAGCCTTGCATTGATATTGAAAAAGAAGGGATTGGAATTTTTGTTGAACCAGGAGACGAGAAAGGATGGCAAGAAGCAATATCCTATTTACTAGAACATCCAGATAAAACTCAGGAGATGGGAAACAGAGCTCGGCGTTTATCTGAGGAGAAATATAACTTAGAAGTTTTTACATCCAGATTATCTGAACTTTTGAAAGGTGCTTTGAGGTAGCAAGCCTTGTACACGGAGAGTCATTTATACTAGAAAGAATTTTGACATAGGTTTTCTCAATTTATATGCATTGGACAATAGCAGCACCGTTTATAAACCAACAGAACCTCGTTAACGAGCATTGGTTAACCCGAAATGTTCCTGGCGATCGCCACCAGTTCCATATCGTTCCACGTTCAAAACCGTTAGGAAACTGGCACAATCAGAAGTCTTCTGTGACTGGATTCAGAAGTTGGCTAATATATTGGCAACATGGTATGGAAGCGATGAAGGCGTCTGAGGGGGGCGTGATTACCCTTTTTCCTCAGCTACCAGCAGTCATAGGAATGCAACAACGGCTGACTGGTAAGCGTATTCCTGTAGTAGCTTGGTTATTTAATGTTGGCACCTGTTCTAGTGGAATTCGGCAGACGATCGCCCAATATAGCCTCAAAGACATTGATCGTTTTATTGTCCACACACGGCGTGAAATAGAGATCTACCACCACTGGTTGGGAATCCCAAGGGAGCGTTTTGAATTTGTTCCCTATCATCAATCAGAGATTCCCATAACTTATGAAGAGAATACGACCGATCCTTTTATCGCAGCACTCGGTTCTGCTCATCGCGACTTTTCCACCTTCTTTCAAGCAGTGGAAAAGCTCAACCTTCCAACCGTTGTCGCATCAAGCAAACATGCATTAGAAGGATTAACTATTCCACCGAATGTCAAAACACCATTCGGGATTGAGAGGGCAGATTGCTTACGTTTAGCTCAAGAGGCGCGGATCAGCATCGTACCTCTGCTTCCAAAGCCCCAAGTGACAGCAGCAGGACAAATCACTATTGTAGAAGCTATGCTCATGGGTCGTGCAATTATCGCCACCCGTTGTCATGGAGCAGAAGATTATATTCAGCATGGTGAGACAGGTTTGTTAGTTGAACCGAAATCTGTTGATGATTTAGTGCAGGCGATAGAAATGTTATGGAACGACCCAGCACTACGCAACCGTCTTGGTCAGGCAGCTAAACGCTATGCTGAAGAACATTTTTCTTGTGATGCAGCAGGAGCAGCTTTGGGCAGAATTCTAGATAAAGTTGCAGATACTGCAGGTATGAAATAACAATAATCTTATAGGACCCCTATAAGATTATTGTGAAAGTGCCTGCGCTTTGCGCTTAAAAAACTCAGTACACATCTACCTCCCTTTTTTGGCTATTGCCAGATGAGCTGTTGCCTGCCTCTACTTTGTAAGTTCACAGGATGGCTATATGAGTAGACCAATTTTTGTTAAACAGGGATTTACCATAATACGCAATATTGGTTTTTCCATTGTTTACTATTACAAAAAGTGGAGACAAGTCACAAAAAATATTACGGTTGGCTTGACTTTAGTGTTACTTTACACAATTCTCAGTAGTTGTTCGCCCTGGTTTGTAAACCAATTTGACATGGCTAGAAGCGCAGCAGCCACCACTATTGTCCCTCCTTTGTCTACTCGCGGTTCTACGATTATTGATGCCAAAGGTCGAGTCGTTCTGCTGCGCGGCGTCAACTGGTTTGGTATGGAACTAAAGGAGCATACTCCTCATGGGCTGTGGGTTAGAGATTACAAAGATATGCTTGCTCAGATGAAAAGCCTGGGCTACAACGTTATCCGCTTGCCTTATTCTGTGCAAGGACTGCGTTCTAGTAACATCAGTGGCGTCGATTTTTACATTGGCTCAAATAAAGATCTTCAAGGCAAGACTCCATTGGAAGTCATGGATCTGGTGATTCAGGAGGCTCAGCGTCAAGGATTGTTTATTCTTTTAGATAGTCAGACTCTTAAAGATGGTCAAATTCCAGAGTTGTGGTATGGTGACGGCTTTACAGAGAAAGACTGGATTGACAGTTGGACGCTGCTAGCAAAACGCTACAAAGGCTATAGCAACGTCATCGGGGCGGATCTGAAAAACGAACCTCATGGTCGTGCTAGTTGGGGAACAGGCGATCGCGCTACAGACTGGCGCTTAGCCGCAGAACGAGCTGGAAATAGTATTCTCAGTGTCAATCCAAATTGGCTGATTGTGGTGGAGGGGGTAGTCGAAAATGTCCCTGGTCAAAAACAGTCAAGGTATTGGTGGGGAGCAAATTTAGAGGGTGTCCGTAAATATCCAGTGCGTCTGCGAGTTCCCAAAAAGCTAGTGTATTCTCCTCACGAATACGGTAATTTAGTAGATATACCCTGGTTTAGGGAACGTACATTTCCCAAAAATCTGTATCAACGTTGGGAGATTGGATTTCAATATATTGCGACTCAAGGTATTGCCCCAATTTGGATTGGTGAATTTGGTGGATATCAAGTGGATACAAAATCTAAAGAGGGGATTTGGCAAAGGCAGTTAGTTGATTATATCGATCAGAAAAAGCTTAGCTTTACCTATTGGTGCTGGAATCCCAACAGTAAAGATACCGGAGGTATTCTACTAGATGATTGGAAAACTATTAATACTGATAAGCAAAAACTTTTGGGTCGGCTGCTGCGTTAACAAATGAGCGTCTGGTGCAGGAGATACGCTCCACTCCGTTCCGCAGATCTCCCTTGCCCGCTGCGCTAACAGAATGACAACTTTATACCTTTTTGGACTTTTAAAACATCCTCTGAAATGCCTTCACCAAAACTGATAATTTTTTATAATTTTCCTCTGATCAGGTGCTATTTTTAGCATATATTCATAATAATAACACAGTGTTTATATCAGTATTATAATAATATATGATTCAACACATAATACATGTATTGAATCATGTTGATAAAAAAATCTCAAAAATTTTTTACTAAACCTTTATCTTTTTCTTCAAATAAAAAACCACGCATTTTGGTAGTATCAATGCGTGGTTTTCATTCTGAGGTCTATCGCTCTGTTGACTTTGAATTTGAAGATCTTCTTTGTACTTTTGACTATGCTGATATACTCACTCCTACATTAGCTTATGGTAAAGCCAATTCACTCAAAAGAAAGCTATCAAACAATACAGCTAGAGCTTTTGTTAAAGGTAAACTTCTCAGTTCTGGTTGCATTTCCTCTGTTCTAGACAGAGAATACGACTTATTATTTTTTCTCTGCCAACACTTTTGGGATATCACTTCCATAAATTCTATTAAAGGATGGCGAGAAAAATGTCGAAAAACTGTTTTATGGATTGATGAAATCTGGGTAAAAGAAATGGAAGAACAGAAAACTAGACTTTGTTTGGAACTGGCGAAAGATTTTGATTATATTTTTACGACACTAAGTTCTAGTGTTGATGCTATTGCTAATCTGGTTCAGCGTCCTTGTATTTCTTTACCTTTTGCTGTAGACACTATAAAGTTTTGTCCCTATCCAGAACGACCTCAACGCCATATAGATGTTTATAGCATTGGTCGCCGTTCACCAATAGTACACAAAACTTTATTGGAAGTAGCGGAACGAAAAAACTTTTTATACCTATTTGATTCTCTGAAAGGTTTACAAATGGGGGACTATAAAGAACACCGAACTTTATATAGTCATTTGATTAAAAGAAGTCGTTATTTTATTGCTAATAAAGCAAAGTTTGATGCTATTCATCAAACAGGTGCTCAAGATGAGTTATGTTCTCGCTTTTTTGAAGGCGCTGCAGGCGGAGCTGTTATGATTGGGACTCCTCCAGTTTGTGAAGCTTATACAACTTACTTTAATTGGTCTGATGCAGTAATTCAAATTCCTTACGATCCTGCTAATGTAGCAGATATGATCACAGAACTAGATGCACGACCTGATTATGTAAATAGAATTCGTAAAGAGAATGTCATGAATTCGCTACTGCGTCATGACTGGGTGTATCGTTGGGAACAAGTTTTAAAGCAAGTAGGACTTGATAGCACGCCAGAAATGTTATCTCGAAAAACTGACTTAGCAAACTTAGCTGACAAGGTGAAAACTGAGTATTAAAGTTCTACCTAAAATCTGTTAGCAATTTGCACTCATTGGGTTCTTCTTCTTGTGTTCCTTAGTTATAGAGAACTTGAGTTTTTGTTTCAAAACTAGTATGAAAAAAGGGATATCATCTACCAAATATCTTTTCCACAATCTTTTTGGATCACAGAAAATTCTGAACAACCACTCGAAACCAACTTCACTCATCCACTTTGGAGATCTTTTCAAGTTTCCTGCTTCAAAATCAATAGTGGCACCGATCGCCATAAATATCTTTATATGGGGTAGCATACTCTTGTACTTGTATATCCACTTTTCTTGCTTTGGGGCACCAACTCCGATAGCTAAGACAGTCGCACCGGAGCTATTTATCATGTTAATGATGTTCTGACACTCTTGTTCGTCTTTTTCAAATCCAAAAGGTGGAGAATAGGAGGCAACAATAATATTCCTGCCTGTTTTCCTATTGATTTCATTTTGAGCTTTACTGGCTACCCCTATACCTGCTCCCAAAAGAAAGATTTTGATGTTTTGATTGTTCTTGTGATAATTATAGAAAGCCGGGAACAAATCTGAACCCGAGATCTTCTCTTTAATTGGCGTCCCCAAAAACTTAGATGCGTAAAGGAGTATTTGACTATCACAGACCTTATAGTCACCAATGCTATACGCTTGTAAAAACTCCGGGTCTTCTTGTAGTTTCATCAGATGATCGACATTGGGTGTAAACACTACCCCAGAGCGCAATTTATCCAACAGTTCTACTTGAGATAAATTATCGATCTCCAAGTTCAAAATTTTAACTTTATTCATGGCTTGCACAGTTACCCTTAGATCTTACTTTCGGTTAATTGACTCAGTAGACAATGACAAAGGAGAGAACATATTGAGAATTCGAGCATGCCCTGATTTTGTATTTCCATTTTAGTTGTGTATAGCACCTATCTTTCAGCAAATGAACAGATTTCAATGAAAGTTGTATGGAAATTGTGAACCTCAAGAAGATTTGGCGCGTCTACGCCCCAATCTGCCTCCGCCTGATTAGTCTGAATCTTCGATTCAGGGAGAAGGCTATTTTTTGTGAAAGCCCTATGGGCGTGATACAGGCGATCGCCCTTGGCAGCAACAGATGTCGCCTTTGAAAACACTGCACACTCCATGCTCGCGGCTCTGTTTCTATGATCAAATTGAGAACACCTAACTGAACTGGGTTTTTTTATAGCCGAATACAATATCTGCAAACTAGTATATTGGGGATGGAGCATATCATTCAAAACAACCAAAAAGCTGATAAGAAAAGCTTTTTGAGTTTTGAATAACTGAACAGGTGAATTTCCCAGGTAGTAGTTCGTCTCCCGTAAACATAAAGGACACACAATCGTGTCTGTGGAAGATAGGCACAAGAGGGTTACTTGCCTCTCAGATAAAGAATGTACTTTAGATATCAATTGGTTAAGCGTATTTACGATTGAATTTCGTTGAATTTTCCAATTTTACGGCTATCAATTTAAATTACTATGTGACAATTTATCATAAAAATATAAAGTAAAATCGTCACTTCACATATTTTTCATAAAAAAAAACGACATAATTTCAGTGTATCTACAGTGAGCAAGAGTCTAAAATATAGTTATATTAGGGCTTTCGACCAAAATTTGCACACTTACTAGGCATGTATGAAAATTGTGTAAAGCCATCATAAAATGAATACTGTATTAAGAAGAACATTGAAAAGGAAACAAATTTGTTCCAAATCAATAATTACACATCTTGCAAAAGTTAGATTTTTCCAAGTTCCCTGTTTCCTACTTCTGTAAGAAGTCTATTGTGTATGTTGTATCTGCTGTGCGCCAAAAGATTTTTGCAGATGCTACTTACAAAAGTCAGTACTTGAAGCGTCATATCCAGTATAATCTGATTATTTTATAAGAATACTCCAGATGTAGCTTAGAGTTTTCCTTTATTGCTTTAGATTATTATTACCAATAGATGTATTCCCCATGGTATAAATATTTTTCTCATCTATCTAACTCAGAATCTATGCATTGAAATTCTTCTTTCAAACTTTAGGTAATCTAGTCAAATAGAAGATGTGGAAATTGGTATTTTGATGTTAAATAGTGGATATTGCCAAAAGTTGACTAAAAATCATATCACTGTTATTTATTGAGGCAATATTCAGGAGTGAACGTGAACATTATTATTTCT
Organism: Brasilonema angustatum; assembly: GCF_059505445.1. Taxonomy (NCBI): domain Bacteria; kingdom Bacillati; phylum Cyanobacteriota; class Cyanophyceae; order Nostocales; family Scytonemataceae; genus Brasilonema; species Brasilonema angustatum. The sequence continues at coordinate 21,727 of NZ_JCACKO010000060.1, forward strand.
CGTAAAAATGTATTTTCTTTGCTGAGTTTATCGGCTATGGCGGTTTTGGGAACCGGTTTATCTGCTGGTGCCCAAACAGTAAATACCACAAGCGCTCAGCAGTCAATCCAGTCTTCCAAAACTGATGCGTTTGTTAATCAGGTAAGTCCTGAAGTAGAAAGCTTCTACCCACCAGCTTTTAGCTCTAGTGCGGTAGAGTCCACTGCTGTACAAGATAATCATCTATCGTCAGTATCAAATGTAAATAACCAGCAGCAGTTACCAAGTAGCACACACCAAGCTAATAATAATGTAGTAACACCTGTTCCTGGGACAACAGCAACTTCATCTGCGGCACTTATAAATTCCCAGAATGCAGAAGCTCAATCATCAACTTCTGAGTCGTCTAAGTCTAAGGTGGCACAATCAGATATTAGTATTGACCCCGGCAGACCGACCCGTGGTGGTTCAAGTTATATTGGAATTGGTGGTAACATTGGTTTAGGTGGTAACTCTGCTTTGGGTGATGGTAACTTTATGGTTATCAGCAAAATTGGGCTAACAAATGCCATATCAGTGCGACCAGCAGCAGTGATCGGAGACAACACAACTATCTTAATTCCTGTAACCTACGACATTTCATTCAAACAGGTATCAGATCCTTTTGCTCAACCGTTACCTATTGCCCCATACATCGGAGCAGGTGCAGCTATCAATACTGGTGACGGCTCTGAAGTTGCCTTTCTTCTCACTGGTGGAATCGATGTGCCCATAACTCCTCGATTTACAGCAACAGCAGCTTTGAATGCCGCATTTTTCAATGATACTGATATAGGTTTATCAATAGGAGTTGGTTATAACTTTGGTCGTCTTTTTGGTTCATAAATAATACCATAAAGCCCAAAGTTACCACAGATGTGGCTTGACACAGAGTCATATCTTTGGTTTAAACGGTGGATATCAGTGAGGCAGCACGTAGAGAACAGTCTCACTGAGTTTCTCAACCCTAAAAATACACCTTGGAGAATTACCTTGCCTCATTCGATTCAACAAGCTCAACCGCCCCTGGAGTATATTCCCCAGCATTTTAATTTAGCAGTGTACCATATCGCCAAATGGGCACTGCCTGTTTTGCTGCGGTTTCGGACTCGACCGTGGTTACCAGCTGGTATTGCGGAGGTTGAAACTGTGAATGTCGAGAGGCTAGTTAATCTCTACCAACAATTTCAAGCTGGCAAAATTCGCTTTTTAATGGCATTTCGCCACTCAGAGGTTGATGATCCCCTTTGCATGATGTATTTACTTTCTCAGGCTGTGCCGAAAGTTGCTCGTAAAAGGGGAATTTCATTACAATATCCGACTCATTCTCATTTTATCTATGATCGGGGGATGACTCTGTGGGCTGGGGATTGGCTAGGTTGGTTTTTTTCTCGCTTAGGAGGCTTTCCGATTCATCGAGGTAAGCGGCTAGATAAGATTGGCATGCGGACAGCGCGGGATTTGTTTGCCAATGGTCAACTACCAATAAGTGTAGCTCCAGAAGGAGCAACTAACGGACATAGCGAAATTGTCAGCCCTTTAGAACCTGGTGTTGCTCACATGGGCTTCTGGTGTGTAGAAGATTTGCTCAAAGCTAACCGAACTGAAGAAGTTTTCATTGTGCCAATATGCAATCAGTATCGCTACATCAATCCATCTTGGGCAAAACTAGATTGGCTTTTGGGCAAATTGGAAGCAGATTGCGGCTTATCAGTGCAACAAGTTGGTGAATCAAACCTGGTTGAGCGAGAAAAAGTTTTCTATGAGCGACTCTTCCGGCTTGGTGAACATATCCTTTCCCAAATGGAGCAGTTTTACGCTCGCTTTTACCATCAAAGTACACCAGTCACAACGCAAATAGATTCATCTGAAAGTCGTAACCAGGTACTTGAGGCTCGACTGCAGACGGTATTAGATAATTCCCTACAAGCAGCTGAGCAGTTTTTTGGACTGGAAAGCCAAGGAACTATCATTGAACGTTGTCGCCGTTTAGAGTCAGCAAGCTGGGATGATATCCACAGAAAGGATTTGCCAAACTTAGATGCATTATCACCTATGGAGCGCGGCTTGGCAGATTGGATTGCTGAAGAAGCATCTTTGCGGATATTACATATGCGCCTAGTTGAGAGTTTTGTCGCAGTCACAGGAACTTATGTTCAACAAAAGCCTACTTTTGAGAGATTTGCCGAAACGTCCTTAATCTTATTTGACGTCATCGCGCGGATAAAAGGAGAGAAAAATCCTGAACGACCTCGGTTAGGTTGGCGAAAATCACGCTTAACAGTAGGTGAGCCAATTTCAGTAACAGAACGTTGGTCAGCTTATCAGACAAGTCGTCAAGCAGCAAGAGGCGCGGTTAATGATTTGACGCGAGATTTGCAACAGGCGTTCGAGAAGATGATTTGCTGAGGGTTGCTAACTTTAAACAGTTGGGGTATCAACAAATAAGTTTTGTCATACCGCCGACTGTCCCTGTTTAGACATAATATCCCAGTTGACTTTTATATAGCCCCGATCAATGTGGGCAAAGTGCGAACTCAATTGCTTATGGGCTTTTGGCAGCGCGTGGAACGGAATTGATGGATACAAATGGTGCTCTGCATCAAACGGCATATTCCACGTCAAAAATCGCACATACCAAAGCGTTAGCGTTGTACGCGTATTCGTAAGCAGATTAGCGTCAAGAGTACAACCTGTATGTTCCGCCAGCATAAGAAAACGCAGAATCGGCTGACCAACAACGAGCGGTAGCAGCCAATAAAGCACAAACCAAGGCTGTCTGACTGCAAATGAGAGCGCGATCGCCCCTGCATAAACTCCTAATTGCAATCGAGTGGATCGAATCACTTCACCTCGTGCTGTTTCTGGCACAAATGGGCAAAAGTGGTGCAATGAGCGATCAAGTTAGTTTTCAAGTAGAGTTAGCTAGCGTGAAACCCACACGTCAGGATTTTTCTGTTGGTTTTTCTCAGCACAAGAATAAGCGTTCATCATTAGCTTAAAATTATCAAATTGTGGCGACTCGTCTTGGCAAACGAAATCAGCTAAAAAAACAATTCCCAAAAAACATCTCGTTGTAACACTCAAAACTCACTCAACATGTCCAAAGAATTTGCGATTGGTAGTAAAGTCCGCGTCGTAGCCCTACCCCCCTACGTGAAAACTGCTGAACCTATGCCCATGCTCCGCCCCCCCGATGTGATTTACATTGGTGAAGAAGGGATAGTCCTTGACCGCCGTCCTGGGGGATACTGGGGTATTCGCTTTACAAAAGGAGCTTTTCTCCTTGATAGTCAATATATTGAAAGCGTGGAAACCGCTTCAGATTCTCAAGAATCTGAGAATAGCAACTAGAAATTGTAAACTTATTTTAAGTCGTGTTTCTGGTCTGTATATATAATGATTTCTCGTCGCACTTTTTTAAGCATATTATTTGCCACATGTTTAGCTGTCATCAGTTGGTTAAATTTTGTCCCAACTGCTGATGCACTCGGTGGTAAACTTCCCGCAATTAATCAAAGCGCCCCAGATTTTACTTTGCCAACAAACACTGGTAATGGTAAAATATCTCTTTCAGACTTACGCGGTAACTGGGTCGTCCTTTACTTTTACCCCAAAGACTTTACCTCTGGTTGTACCATCGAAGCTCGTCGCTTTCAGCAAGATTTACCCAAATACATCGAAAGAAAAGCTCAAATTATTGGCGTTAGCGCTGACGATATAGATTCCCATGCTGAATTTTGTGATTCAGAAGGACTAAAATTCCCTTTGTTAGCTGATACCACTGGTGCGGTGAGCAAGGCATATGGTTCTTGGTTGGGCTTTATGTCTGTGCGCCATAGTTTTATTATTGATCCGCAAGGGATTGTGCGTGAAACTTTTGTCAAAGTCAATCCAGTCATCCACAGTAAAGAAGTTCTGGCACGACTTGAGGAGTTGCAAAAAGCAGCATAGAAACTCCAGGCGCACGCAGAGAAACAACAAATAATCTGCGTGCATCTGTTGTTTCTCTGCGATTTGATATTTCAAAAAATTGACTTAGCCCACGAAGTTTCTTATTCTTGTGGCGCTGCTATACAAAACTTGACCAAACTTATTTAAAGCTAGCCATTCAACTAAAGTTTCCTTTAGAGGGTCTGCTTCTTGCTTCTACCAAGGGAGTCGGCTCCACGCCAGCCGCCTCAACGGGGGGAACCCCCGCACGGCGCTGGCTCTTCTTGTCCACAAGCGTAAATTCGGGTGTAGCCCACCCTATTTTTCAAACAAACAACTCTTTGAAGCTTTTAGCCATTGTTCAACCGTTATTTTCAGCTAATTTAACGAATCGTGGTATTCCGTTCGACCTTTTTACAGGCTAGCTAGTTTTGAATCGACTGTGGTTTGCGCTCCCAGAAAGTTTAGCCTTGGTTTTCGGCATTTTTCTCAGTATACAGATACAGATGATATAATGCAACGAAAAAACTTACTTGAATTGCTGAACTTTGAGCAGGTTCAACAAAGTTTATGGCTACCTAGTCAAACTCTGTAGAATGAAATAGAAACGCAAATTTTTATTGTTTGCCCCAATGGCTGCTAGCTGGTTGAAAGACGACTATGGACTTTGAACCCCAAACCACCACCCGAACTGTTTCACCAAAGGTTGAATTTGCTCCTGAACCACTTCCTCGTAAGCCTTTGGAATTGCTGCGAGATACTGAGGCTTTGTTGCGTCGTCCTACAGTCGGAGCAATTGTACCGATTTTATCTCCAAAGGTGGCTAGGCGCTTGCAAGCAGCTTCGTTCGTTGCAGAGGACTCTTTGCAAGATTTAGCTGAGATTGATTTAGATAAGATTAGCGATTGGGAACTGCAACCTGCACGCATTCGGGTTGGTTTAAGCTTTGTAGGGTTTGGGGCTTTGATGATAGTTGTGCTGTTGCTGTACCTCAACACGTTGCAGCCAGAACTAACTACAGTTCAGCAAATTGGGAAATATTGGTATCAATACGTCTGGTTTGTTTGTTTGGGCGTCGCGGGGATGTTTGTTCTCGGGCGAGAAGCAATGCGTTCTGCTCAACAGCAGCAAAATTCAAATAAATTATGAACCACAATCCTTTTATTGTTAAACCTGACTCTAAAATTTCTTTGAAAGATTATGATCCCGACTATACAGGTGATTTAAAAAAAAAGGCGGATGCACAAGGCAAATTACAAGCTGATATTCTACAGCTTCAAAAATACCAAAATGTTCTTTATGCTCAAAACACTTATGCCTTGTTGATCATCTTTCAAGCAATGGATGCTGCTGGTAAAGATAGTACTATCAAACATGTGATGTCAGGTGTCAACCCGCAAGGATGTCAGGTATTTAGTTTCAAGAGTCCAAGTAGTGAAGAATTAGATCATGACTATCTTTGGCGAAGTGCAAAAGCCTTGCCTGAAAGAGGTCGAATTGGAATTTTTAATCGTTCGTATTATGAAGAAACGCTTGTAGTTCGCGTTCATCCAGAAGTTCTAACAAAGCAACAACTTCCCCACATTCCAGATGGTAATCAAATATGGAAGCAGCGCTTTGAAGAAATTAATAATTTTGAAAAATATCTGGTAAATAATGGGATTGTTGTCTTGAAGTTTTTTCTTAATGTTTCAAAAAAGGAGCAGAAAAAACGCTTTTTAGACAGAATTGAATTGCCAGAGAAACATTGGAAGCTCTCCATCAGTGATGCTCAAGAACGAGCTTTTTGGAATGATTACATGCACGCTTATGAAGATGTTTTTAATCATACCAGTACTTCTTGGGCACCTTGGTACATTGTTCCGGCTGATCGTAAATGGTTTACACGCCTCGCCGTTGCGAACATCATTTGTACTAAGTTAAAAGAACTCAATCTGCAATACCCAAAAGTTAGTGAGGAGCATAAACAATACCTTTTGCAAGCCAAGCAAATGCTAGAAAATGAAGAGTGAACTTATGCATCGCCACCACTAAAGAAATTGCCCCGCCCCTGTACCGAATTTATCATGAATGTGGGCAATTATGAAAAAGCTCAAGAGCACTACGTTTTCATGAAGCGAAATTAACTTGCATGCTCCCAATCACTTAGTAACTCATGTTGCTGCTGCTTAGTCTGACGTGGACGCAAAGGTGTTAAAGGAGTACCAATATTCGTGTAGCGAAAAGACTTTTGTTTTTTCTTAGCGGATTCGTTGTCTTGTTTCTTGGAGTTGATTTCTAAGGTAGTCATAGCATTCACCAATATGGTTGTCGTTTCGGGATTTGTGATTTTTGAGGCATCGATAAATCTGCAACCATTGCTTGTCCTTTCATCTATGTGCTCAAATCTCTATTTAGATCATCACTCTGTGAAGACTAAATTCCGGAAAAAGAAAAAACAACAAACATAGACTCCTGAAGTTGCGCACAGAGTCTGTCTATTAAGTGACACTATTTTGATTTTATTTGAGCGGATTGATACAAAATTATTGCATTTGCTGCTCGTACAGCCTCAACTCACGAGACTCCTGTCGAATCTTGCCTAAACTAGCAGCCTCTTGCAACGTCATGAAAGCATTGAAATCTTCCAACTCATACTTTGTCTGAAGAAGATTTCGCAATTCTTCTTCCGCTGCAACACTGAGATATCCAGTTGCTATAGCCTTTTGAACCACGTCACGGATTAACATCATAGCCGGAAAAATTTATTAGATTCTAACAACTACAACTTCTTCATCAGAAGTTTCGTATTTATTATACAAATCTTTACAATAACTAAATTTAGCCTGAATCCCAGAAAATAGTGACGTTCTCTAAAATTGTGGTTATGTATAAATTTCCAGAAGATTTTTGCTGGGGTACTGCAACTTCTGCCTATCAGATTGAAGGCGCATATCGAGAAGGTGGACGTAAACCGAGTGTGTGGGATACTTTCAGCGCGACTTCAGGAAGGGTTTTGAATGGTGATACAGGTGCTGTAGCCTGCGATCATTACCATCGGTATAAAGCAGATGTGCAGCTTCTGGCACAATTGGGCATCAAACACTATCGTTTTAGTATTGCATGGACTCGCATCATTCCTGATGGCCGTGGCACAGTGAATGAAGAGGGCATAGATTTTTACAAACGTTTGGTGGATTATTTGCACGAATACGGCATCACTCCCCATGCAACTCTGTTTCACTGGGATAGCCCTCAAGCATTAGAAGACTTGTACGGTTCTTGGCAAAGTCGCCAGATGGCATACGATTACGCTGATTATGTCACGACGGTTGTAAAACGGTTGGGCGATCGCATCACTCATTGGATGACTCTCAACGAAACCCCCTGTTTTACCCACATGAGTTATGACGTCAAGCACAAACCACCCCACGCCCCTGGAAAACAAGTCAGGAGTAGAAAGGAAGTTTGGCAAACTTCTCACCATGCGTTACTTGCTCATGGGTTGGGATGTCAAGCCATCCGCGCTGCTTCACCTGTTCCTTGTCAAGTTGCTTTAGTCGATAACATTGCTGTCACAGTTCCGATCAACGAATCACCTGTGAATATCGCAGCTGCAAAAAGTGCTTTCCATACCTGCGGACAAAATGGTGGGATTATTTTCCCTGCCCTGACTGGGGCTTACAGTTCCGCAATGCTAGACAAATTAAAAAAAGATGCCCCAGATATAGAACCAGGTGACTTAGAAATCATTCACCAACCCCTTGATTGCCTTGGTCTTAACATCTACACTGGCACTTATGTTCGTGCTGCTGATAATGAATTAGGTTACGAATTCCTCAACTTTCCCAAGGGCTATCCACAAATGGATATGCCTTGGTTGAATATTTTACCTGAAAGTATTTATTGGGGCATTCGTCATATCAGCGAAACACTAGGGCGTGATGACTTACCAGTCTACATCACCGAGAGCGGCTGTGCGGCTCAAGATGAAGTTAGTGCAACTGGTGAAGTTCTTGATACTGACAGGATAATGTACTTGCGACAGCACCTCAAATCCGCGCATCGCGCCGTGAGTGAAGGATATCCTTTGAAGGGTTATTTCTTGTGGAGCTTGATGGATAATTTTGAGTGGGCTTGGGGATATTCCCGACGCTTTGGGATTGTTTATGTGGACTACGAAACACAAAAACGCATTCCAAAAGCAAGCTTTGAATGGTACGCAGAATGTATCCGTCAAAATCGAGTGGTTTAACAGTTATCAGTGAACAGTTATCAGTTATCAGCTAGAAAACGGACTCGTCCACCCCTTGTTCACTGTTTACTGTTCACTAGACCTCTTGCAAAAGTCAGAGATAATAAAGTGGGAGAGTTTTTACAGGC